>NZ_JBFRSX010000052.1:0-75133 GCF_041473835.1 Vibrio sp. 10N.222.55.A1
GCCAGAGCCAGAGCCAGAGCGCCAATTTTCGAGTCACCACTCAAGCTACGCAGAAATACGCGCGGCTGAGTTTGAGGTTCCTAACCTTGAGGATGTTCAGAAACTACTGAGTCGTTTAGAGGCGACCAATGTTGTTGATGAACTGAACCTTGATGAGTTGATGGATCAGAACACCCAGAAAATTGCCGAGCAAGCTGACATGCAAATGTTTGATGCCGCGGTTGAGTCTGTTCAAGTGTTCGAAGAGCCAGAGATTCAGGATTGGAATCTTCCAGAACCCGATTTATCAATTGTTTTAGAGCCACCTGTTGAATCGCAGCAAATTGAAGAGTTACAAGCTGAATCGCTGGAGACGGAACAAGTAGAAGTTAAGGCTGTTGAGCCTGAACTTGACGTTCCTGATCCCGAGACAGTTATTGAACCCGAAACTCAAGCAGGAGGTGCTGACCAGTTTACCTCTTGGGAAAGTACGGTTCGCAAAGAAGACTTTCAAGTCTTGTATTTTGATGTAAACGGCGTGACCTTTGCGGTGCCACTTGATGAGCTTGGCGGCATCCATCGCCTTGAAGAGTTAAGTCATATCATTGGTAAGCCAGCTTGGTATTTGGGTTTACAAACCAACCG
This sequence comes from Vibrio sp. 10N.222.55.A1, assembly GCF_041473835.1. NCBI lineage: Bacteria > Pseudomonadati > Pseudomonadota > Gammaproteobacteria > Vibrionales > Vibrionaceae > Vibrio > Vibrio sp. 10N.222.55.A1. The sequence goes on from NZ_JBFRSX010000052.1 coordinate 625, forward strand.
TGATAGTCAGCTAGATGTGGTCGACACCGCAAAATGGGTGATGTCTGAGAAACTATCAGGTGACGAATACAAAGAAAACTATCAATATATAGTGATGCTTGGAGAGAGCTTGTGGGGCCTGGCGGGCACAGAGCTCAAAGGCACCGAGCTACTTAATACAGACAAAGTACGTTGGCGAGAAATGGCAGGGAAACGCCCATGGCTCGCTGGTATGGTAAAAGAAAAAATGTGTGCTTTGATTCATGTTGAAGCATTAATCGCCATGCTAAACGCAGGGCTAGATGTAAAAGCATTAAGCTAGTAATAAGCATTGGGCTAACAATAAGCATCAAGTTAATAATAGTGGTCGGTAACGACGGCAAGAGGATTATCTATGTCTCATATGAGTGAAGTTGAAGTAAGAAAAGAGCAAACGAATGATGAAGTACTTCAATGGGTGACTTTCCAGCTAGAAGAAGAAACTTACGGCATCAACGTAATGCAAGTACGTGAAGTACTACGTTACAGCGAAATTGCTCCAGTACCGGGTGCTCCAGATTACGTTCTAGGTATTATTAACCTACGTGGTAACGTTGTTACTGTTATCGACACTCGTTCTCGCTTTGGTTTGATGCAAGGTGAAATCACAGACAACACTCGTATCATCGTTATTGAATCTGAGCGTCAAGTAATTGGCATTCTAGTAGATAGCGTTGCTGAAGTGGTTTACCTGCGTTCTTCTGAAATCGACACAACGCCAAGTGTTGGTACTGATGAAAGTGCTAAGTTCATCCAAGGTGTAAGTAACCGAGATGGCAAGCTACTTATCTTAGTAGATCTAAACAAACTACTAAGCGAAGACGAATGGGATGAGATGGCTCACCTGTAATGTTTGAAGCGCTTCCTTTAAGCCCTGTCGCTCTGATATCAGGCGTTGGGGTTTTTACGTTATTTATCCTGATTTTGATTAGCAAAGTAAAACGTGCGATTCAAAAGCAGCTCGATCAGTCACGCCTGCAAGTTCGTAACTTGGACAAAGAGCTTCAAAAATCGAGTAAGCAATTACTTGAGGTTCGCTCTGTTGTGGTTGGCCTTGGCCAGAAAGTGACTGAACAACAAGATCTTATCAAACATTTGAATGAACGTATTGTTGAGCTGGAACATGCGGATACCGATGGACGTTTGTACACACGTGCAACGAAAATGGTTCAGCTTGGCGCTGGGATTAACGAGTTAATTGAAGAATGTGAATTACCCAAAGCAGAAGCTGAGCTGATGATGTCTCTGCAGAACAAGCTTGCTGGTAAAGAGAAAATTCCTTCATTACGAAGCGACCCTTCATCGTACGATCAGCAACCCGATGCCTCTCGCGATCGCAGAGACCCGCCTCGACGTCGTTAAATTGAGCGCTTAATTCGTATTGAGCAATTGATGTTTATTACGTATTCCTCTTAAAAGAAGCTTCGGCTTCTTTTTTTATGCCTGTCCGATCTATATAGAACGATGTTTATAAGTGCTTGTATCTACGACAATATCTTGTTTGTTGATGAAAATGTGTAAATTGTGATGAGGTGGTAACAGTTTCTTACCGACTTTGTTCTATCGAAAACGCCTAGTCCTGTTTTGTCACCATGTTGGTGTGCTACTATAGCGCTCTCATTACTCGACTAAATTTACCTATGCTAGAAGTCTCAAATTTAACTGCTATTCGTGACGACAGGATTCTGTTTGAATCGTTGTCTTTTCAATTGAAACCAGGTGAGCTGGTTCAAGTTGAAGGTCGTAACGGTACCGGGAAAACGACACTCCTTAGGATTATTACTGGCTTAGGCGATCGCGATGACGGCACTATCTCTTGGGACGGTGAGTCTATTGAATCGAGTCGAGATGTTTATCATCAAAATTTACTTTTTCTTGGTCACCAAACAGGCGTAAAGCGCGAGCTTAGTGCTTATGAGAATCTGAGCTTTTATCAGTCGATTCACAGTGGCGGTACCAGCAAAGAAGAGCTTTATCACGCGCTGGCTCAAGTCGGGCTTGCGGGCAGAGAAGACGTACCTGCGGGGCAACTTTCAGCAGGCCAACAACGCCGAGTTGCGTTGGCTCGCCTTTGGTTGAGCAAGCAAATGTTGTGGATTCTTGATGAGCCGCTGACTGCCATTGATAAGCAGGGCGTGAAAGTTCTCGAATCTCTTTTTTCTCAGCATGCAGACAACGGTGGCATTGTGTTGTTAACCACACACCAAGATATGTTTGCTGATAGCCCGAAACTAAGAAAAATAAAGTTGGGTGAGTAATATGATCTCTTCAATGACCACGATTATCCGACGCGAACTGCTTATCGCGTTTCGACGTCAAGCGGATATCTTTAACCCTTTGTGGTTCTTCATCATTGTTATCACGCTTTTCCCTTTGAGTATTGGCCCAGAGCCAAACCTACTTGCGCGTATTGCTGCGGGTATTGTTTGGGTGGCCGCTTTGCTCTCTGCATTGCTCTCTTTAGAGCGTCTTTTCCGTGATGATTTTCAAGATGGCGCCCTTGAACAGATGATGCTGATGCCAATCCCGTTGCAGTTGGTAGTATTGTCCAAAGTCATAGCACACTGGTTGTTGACCGGGTTACCATTGATTTTAATCAGCCCATTATTGGCTGTTTTATTGTCTTTAGATTTTGATACATGGCTCTCAGTTGTGTTGACCTTGCTGGTAGGAACACCCGCATTGAGTTTTATTGGTGCGATTGGTGTTGCGTTAACCGTTGGGTTACAGAAGGGCGGAGTCCTGTTAAGCCTGTTAATCTTGCCGCTTTACATCCCCATTTTGATTTTCGCGACGTCAGCGATTGACGCTGCGGCTTTGGGCGTTGCGTACAACGGCCAATTGGCGGTGCTTGGGGCAATGTTAATGGGTGCGATGACTATGACGCCTTTTGCGATCAGTGCCGCACTTAGAGTGAGTGTGAACTGATTGGGGTTCCGTTATCGTATAGCCAATGTGAACCAAATGTGACGATTGGACTCATAGAGTCAATAAAACTGAAAGCAAGACAAATAAAATTATTATAATTATAGCTTTAATAGCTGTAAGCAATATGAAGTAAGAGTGAGATTACAACATGTGGAAATGGCTCCATCCCTATGCCAAAGCAGAAACCTCTTATCAGCTTGCTGGTAAACTTTTGCCATGGTTTTCGATCCTAGCGCTATTGTGTCTATCCGTCGGTACCGTGTGGGGGCTTGCATTTGCGCCTTCTGATTACCAACAAGGCGATAGCTTCCGTATCATCTACATCCATGTACCGTCTGCAATCTGGTCTATGGGCGTTTACATGTCGATGGCGATTGCTGCCTTTATCGGTTTGGTATGGCAGGTAAGGCTATCAGACATGGCCGCACTGGCGATGGCACCGATTGGTGCTGTGTTTACCTTCATTGCGTTACTAACCGGCGCTGTTTGGGGTAAACCAATGTGGGGCGCCTGGTGGGTTTGGGATGCGCGTTTAACCTCAGAGCTGATTCTTCTATTCCTATACTTGGGTGTGATTGCACTACACCACGCTTTTGACGACCAAAAAACAGCAGCAAAAGCGGCGGGTATCTTGGCTATCGTTGGTGTCATCAACCTACCTATCATTCACTTTTCAGTAGAGTGGTGGAACACACTTCACCAAGGCGCGACGATCACTAAGTTCGACAAGCCTTCTATTTCAAGTGACATGTTATGGCCGCTTCTTCTTAACATCTTCGGCTTCGCTTTCTTCTTTGGCGCTTTAACCATGATTCGTTTCCGTAACGAAATCATCAGTAAAGAAAGCCATCGTCCATGGGTTCGCAAGCTTGCGGCTGAAAAAGCGTAGTAGGGTAGGTAATTATGTATTTTGAATCTTTGAGTGATTTCTTAGCCATGGGAGGTTATGCCTCGTATGTCTGGAGTGCATTTGGAATCACATTCCTCGCGATGATCATTTTACTGGTCGTAAGCGTTCGTCGTGGTAAGCAATTACTAAATGAAGTACAAGCTAAGATTGATCGTCAAGCTCGTATCGATGCAGCAAAAAATATGGAGAACACTCTATGAACCCAAGACGTAAAAAGAGGCTGGGCATTGTCTTAGCGATCTTTTTTGGTATCAGTGCGACTGTTGGATTGATGGTTTACGCACTTAACCAGAACATGGATCTGTTCTACACACCAACTGAGCTGGTCAACGGCAAAGATGGTAAAAAGCCTGAAGTTGGTCAACGCCTACGTATTGGTGGCATGGTCGTAGTCGGCTCTGTAAGCCGTGACAATGAATCACTACGTGTAAGCTTCGATTTGGCGGATGTAGGCCCTAAAGTAACAATTCTATACGATGGTATCCTTCCTGATCTTTTCCGTGAAGGCCAAGGTATTGTTGCTCAGGGTGTCCTTAAAAATGCAACGACAATCGAAGCGTTTGAGGTGTTGGCAAAGCACGATGAAGAGTACATGCCTTCTGAAGTTGCGGAAGCAATGAAGAAAACCCATGAGCCTTTGCAATACACGACTGAACAAAAAGAAGGAAATGCTCAATGATAGCCGAGATCGGCCATTTTGCGATGATCCTGTCCTTGGGACTTGCATTGCTGCTAAGCGTGCTCCCATTGTATGGAGCCGCTCGAAATAACACATTATTGATGAACAGCGCACGACCGTTGTCGTGGGGTATGTTCGGATTCTTAGCGATTTCGTTCTTTATCTTGTGTTACGCGTTTTACACAAATGATTTTACGATTCAATACGTAGCAAGTAACTCAAACAGCCAACTACCTTGGTACTACCGAATTACGGCGGTTTGGGGTGCGCACGAAGGTTCATTACTGCTTTGGGTTCTCATCCAAGCGGGTTGGACTGTAGCAGTAGCGACATTCAGTCGTGGTATGCCTCAAGAGTCTGTGGCTCGTGTTTTGGCTATCATGGGTCTGATTACTGTCGGCTTCTTGCTGTTCATTATCGTGACGTCTAACCCGTTCTTACGTACATTGCCTTTCTTCCCTGTTGATGGCCGTGACCTGAACCCACTACTGCAAGATCCGGGTTTGATTATTCACCCGCCAATGCTTTACATGGGTTATGTAGGTTTCTCTGTTGCGTTCTCTTTCGCAATCGCTTCTCTAATGAGTGGTCGTCTTGATACGGCATGGGCTCGTTGGTCGCGTCCTTGGACAATCGCAGCTTGGTTATTCCTAACGGTAGGTATCGCACTAGGTTCATGGTGGGCTTACTACGAACTTGGCTGGGGTGGCTGGTGGTTCTGGGATCCAGTAGAAAACGCTTCATTCATGCCTTGGTTGGCTGGTACTGCTCTAATGCACTCACTAGCGGTAACTGAGAAGCGTGGCACATTTAAAGCTTGGACAGTACTGCTGGCTATCTCTGCATTCTCGCTAAGCTTACTAGGGACATTCTTAGTTCGTTCGGGCATCTTGGTATCGGTTCACGCATTCGCGTCGGATCCTGCTCGTGGTATGTTTATTCTAGGTTTCCTTGTCTTTGTTATCGGTGGCTCACTGCTGTTGTTTGCTATTAAAGGCGCATCGGTTCGTGTTCGCGGTAACTTCGATCTGGTTTCTCGTGAAAACGCACTGCTTGGTAACAACATCTTACTGATTGCAGCGCTTGTCGTTGTGTTAGTAGGTACGCTACTGCCATTAGTTCACAAACAGTTAGGCTTGGGCTCGGTATCTATCGGTGCACCATTCTTTGATATGTTGTTCTTCTGGTTAATGATCCCGTTCTCGTTCCTGCTTGGTATCGGTCCTCTGATCCGATGGAAACGTGACAACCTGTCTAAGCTTGTTAAACCAATGCTGATTTCAGGTGCACTCTCACTTGGCTTGAGTGCGCTAATGGTTGCTCTACTGGCTGACCGCTTCAGTGGTACTGCGTTTGCTGGTTGGGTAATGGCGTTCTGGATCATCTTCATGCACGGCTTTGAGCTGCATGAGCGTGCGACTCACCGTCATACATTCTTGAAAGGTCTAACTAAGCTACCTCGTAGCCACTGGGCAATGATGTGTGGTCACATAGGTTTAGCCGTGACAGTGATTGGTATCGCGATGGTGCAAAACTACAGCATCGAACGTGATGTACGTCTGGCGCCAGGTGAAAGCTACCAGCTTGAAGAATACAGCTTCCTGTTTACAGGGGTTCGTGACAAAGATGGTCCTAACTACGATGGTTACATTGCTGACTTTGAAATTACTAAAGAAGGCAAATACATCAACACGCTTCACGCTGAAAAACGTTTCTACACCACAGCTAAGTCTATGATGACAGAAGCAGCGATTGACCGTGGCGTAACGCGCGACCTTTACATTGCAATGGGTGAACGTTTAGACGACAACAAATCTTGGGCTGTACGTATCTACTACAAACCATTTGTACGTTGGATCTGGGCAGGTTCTTTGATTATGTCGATTGGTGGCGCTATTGCTATCAGTGACCGTCGTTACCGTTTCCGTAAGCCAATCAAAAAGTCGGCTGAAGAGCAGGAGGCTTAATTCGAATGAACAAGAAGATTTTATTCATTCCATTGATTGCGTTCATGGTTCTAGCTGGAATCTTTGCAACGCAATTAATGCGCAACCAGTCGGGCGATGACCCAACTAAGCTAGAATCCGTATTGATTGGTAAGCCTGTTCCTGAGTTTGGTCTAGAAGACTTAGAACAACCAGGTAAGTTTCATGATCAAGCGATCTTTAAAGGCGAGCCACTGCTTCTTAACGTGTGGGCGACTTGGTGTCCTACTTGTTATGCAGAGCACTCTTACCTGAACAAGCTTGCGGATCAAGGCGTTAAGATCATTGGTCTTAACTACAAAGATGATCGCAACAAAGCGGTTGGTTGGCTAAAAGAGTTGGGTAACCCGTACCTAATTAGCCTGTTTGATGGTAATGGCATGCTAGGCCTTGACCTTGGCGTGTATGGCGCGCCTGAAACTTTCCTAATCGATGCTAACGGCGTAGTTCGCTACCGCCATGTTGGTGACGTGAACCCAACCAACTGGGCATCGACGCTTGAGCCGATGTATCAAGAGTTGTTGGAGGAATCGAAATGATTAGAAAGGCACTGATTACTCTATTCGCTACGTTCGCAATTTCAGCGACTGTTTCTGCTGCACCTATCGAGTTCCATGAATTTGATACCGTAGATCAAGAACAGCAGTTCAAAGAGTTGAGTAATACGCTACGTTGCCCTAAATGTCAGAACAACACGATTGGTGATTCGAATGCTGAGCTAGCGGTCGACTTACGCCAAAAAGTGTACGAGATGACAAAAGACGGCAAGTCTGAGCAAGAAATTATTGATTACATGATTGCTCGTTACGGTAACTTTGTAACGTACAACCCGCCACTGACCTTAGCTACATCGATCCTTTGGATTGGTCCGTTTGCGGTTGTTGTGTTTGGATTTGGTTTGATTATTTTACGAAGCAGAAAGTCAAAATCAAAAGCAGCAGTAGAGTCAGATAAAGACTGGGATGCAGACAAAGAAGCTCGCTTAAAAGCGTTACTCGATGAAGAGAACGACGGAGATAAGAAGTAATGACTCTATTTTGGATTTCTACCATTATCCTTTCGCTAGCGGCAATTTTCTTAATTGTTCTGCCTTTCATTAACAAGAAGGCAAACAATGACGAGATGCTTCGCGACGAGTTGAATAAAGCGTTCTATAAAGACCGTCTTGTCGAGTTAGAAGTAGAAGCAGAGGAAGGTCTTGTTGATAACCAACAAGAACTGATCGATGATTTGAAACAGTCTCTGCTTGATGATGTTCCTGCACAAGAAGAGATGAAGAAGACTCAAATCTCTACGCTTGGTGTGGTTGTACCGTCGATCATCCTTGTCGTCGTTGTGACTTATGGTATGTACTTTAAGTTCGGTGCGTTGGACAAAGTTCAACACTGGCAAGAAGTGAGCTCGAACCTTCCTGAATTGTCTAAAAAGCTAATGTCATCGGAAGGTGGTGCACTAACGGATGATGAGTTGGAAGATTTGACTCTAGCGCTTCGTACTCGTCTGCATTACCAACCAAAAGATTCAACAGGTTGGTTGCTACTCGGTCGTATTGCACTGGCTAACCGCGACGCTGAAACAGCAAAAGATTCTATGGAACGAGCTTACAAGCTTGAACCTAAGAATGAAGATGTTCAGTTAGGTTTCGCACAAGCACTGATGCTTTCTCCTGATGAAGCTGATCAAAACCAAGCTCGTTTGATTTTGAGCCGTTTGATTCAAAACGATTACGTTGACCTTCGTGTGTTCTCACTGCTTGCGTTTGATGCGTTTGAGCGTCAAGACTACCCAGGTGCGGTGAAGTACTGGAGCATCATGCAGCAGATGATTGGTCCACAAGACAGTCGCTATGAAATGCTTTCGCGCAGTATTGAAAGTGCTCAGAAGAAAATGGGCGACAATATGGGTGTCGACCAAGGTAAGACTGTTGCTGTAACGCTCGATCTATCTGCAGACGTGAATGCTGACCCTAACTCAGTGTTAATTGTTTCAGTACACAGAGCAGATGGTTCTCCAATGCCTATCGCAGCCGCTCGTTACCCACTAGGGACTTTCCCTCGTACTGTTGTTCTAGATGACGGCAACAGCATGCTGGAAGGACAAGAGCTGTCTAGCCTTGAAACTCTGATGGTTAGAGCTAGGCTTGATACAGACGGCAACGTTTCAACTCGCGAAGGCGATTGGTACGGTGAAAGTGAAGTGGTTGAACTGGGTGCTCCAGTTACCATTGATATCAATAAGCAATATTAATCACCACTTTGCATAGGTGTTAGCTATTCCGATTTGCAGATAAACGGTATAGACTTAGCCAAACAATTGAGGCCAGCGATTGCTGGCCTTTTTTATTATTTGAATTCCTTATGGAAAAGGTGATATGTCTGTCAGTGTTTTAAGACTCTCGAGTTTACTTTTTATCGCAAGCTTAACGGTTGGGTGTTCAAGTGCGCCGGACGAAAGTGTTGACGATGATAACCTCGAAACCTCTGAATACGTCGAAGAGTCCCACCCGAATGATCCTTTTGAAGGCTTCAACCGAGCGATGTGGGATATCAACTACGAATATCTAGATCCTTATTTAGTTCGCCCTGTTTCCCTCGCTTATGTTGACTACACCCCTGTGCCAGTACGTTCTGGTATATCCAATTTTCTAGCCAACTTAGACGAACCATCAAGCATGGTGAATAACCTTATTATGGGCAATGGTGAAAAAGCACTCGACCATTTCAATCGTTTTTGGATTAACTCAACGATTGGTTTGTTAGGCTTAATCGATATTGCCAGCGAAGCGGGGATCACCAAATACGATGATAAGTCGTTCTCTGATGCGATTGGTCATTACGGGGTAGGGAATGGTCCCTACTTCATGGTGCCGGGTTATGGCCCAATAACAACGCGTGAAGTAACTGAAACCGTTGATGGTATGTATGTGCCTCTGTCTTTCTTGAACTTCTGGGCTAGCTTAGGAAAGTGGGCATTCGAAGGCATGGAAACTCGTGCTCAGTTAGTGTCACAAGAAGCGCTGTTGGATGACTCGCCAGATCCATATGCGTTAACGCGAGATGTTTATATTCAACGTCGTGACTTTAAAGCCGAGATCGAGCCTGAAGAGGTCGACCTTGAAGAAGAAGATTTGATCGATGGTTATCTAGAAGATTACTAGAAACATGATTTAGAAAATCGATAAAAGAAAGGCTCGATGTTGATGCAACATCGAGCCTTTTTAATGCTTTCTACTTTTAGGGAGGTAGATTAGAAGCGGTAGTTAGCTTGGATACCTACTAGCCAGATGCTACCTGTTACTTCACCTTCGAAGTCACCACCAAATGGTGCAGAACTTGCGTCATCTTCAACCATTTTTGCGTCTTTAGCTAGAATGTAAGTGAAGCCAGCATCTAGAGTTAGTTGCTCAGACCATTGATATCCAGCACCAATGCTTAACCAAGTGCGGTCTGTTTCTGGGATCGTTGCCGTACGGTGCTCATCGCTTACCGCTGAAGTATCGTATGCGATACCAGAGCGTAGAGCTAACTTAGGCGTCATTTGGTAAGTAGTACCAAGAGCAAAGCGGTAGTTATCTTCCCAGTTCTCTTGCTTGATATCTTGAGTTCGAGCAGGACCGAATTCAGGGATGTCAGCTACTAGTTCTTTAAAGCTGCTCCAGTTAGTCCAGTTAACGCTCGCATGTACAGCGACCTTATCTGATAGTTGATGGAAGCTTGCTAGCTCGGCGGTAGCTGGCAATGCAAGTTGCATTGAGCCGTTATATTTTGACTTCACAGGAGTACCTAAAGCGCCAGCAACAGCATCAAAAGCGACACCATTTGCGTGGCCTTCAAGCGTTAGGTCTACTTCTGACTTGTAGGTAAAACCAAGGCGGTTGTTTTCATTGATCTGCCAAGCGGTACCAACTTGCCAGCCCCACGCTGTGTCATCACCTTCCATGTATTTTAAAGCTGTACCTTGAGGCATAGGAACTAGAGAGTTAACTGTAGATACCGCTCCAAAGCTACCTTCAGCCATGATGTAACGAATACCACCACCAATAGATACGCTTTCAAGTACTTGGTAAGCCGCGTTTAGGTTTAGCTCCATCGTAGTAACACTTGCTTCGTTACCGTGGTTTGCGCCACCAAAGTCTTTACCTAGGTCTGTTTCCATACCGTAGTTAGTGCCAGCAGCAAAGCCTAATGCGAACTTGTCGTTGTACTTATGAGAAACATAAAAGTTTGGGATTACTGCACTGTGCGCAAAATCGCTAGAATTTGACGAAGTAGATTGTCCCATCATGGACGTAGAAGTACCGTCGATATCGATGTTAGGGTCAACATAGATAGCACCAACAGAAACCTGAGTACCTTCTAGGTAAGTCAGCATGGCAGGGTTACGCCATTGTGCGTCTGCGCCGTCAGCCATTGCAGCTTCACCAGCGTATGCGCGGCCAAGGCCTGTTGCTGAGTATTCTGCTAGTTGAAAACCTGCCGCGTGAGTGACGGTAGAAGTCGAAAGTAGTCCAACTGCCACTGCAGCAGATAGAAGAGTCTTATTCATTTTCATTATTATGTTCGCTGAATCATAAGTATTTAGTGGCGTGATTCTACGTTTAGAGTCATTGCTTTAAAAATGAAATTCGAATAAAACAGTGTTTTAGGGATTTAATGAGTAAATGTGTTTAATTATTAGAGAAATAATCTAAATGTTTCTGCTGTGTTGCGAAGTTTGAGCGTACACTTGTAGTCATATATTGACCTTGCAGGCTACAGTTGTAAGCTTAAATTGATGTAGGTCAGTGGTTTAGGTAATAAAAAAGGGTCGCATTATGCGACCCTTTGGGGATAAATTATTAGCTTATATTAGAAGCTACGGCTGTACTGCAGACCCATCAGGATTGCATCAGCATGTGTTGTTGCGTTAACACCGGTTGAAAGCCCAGGAGCGACTGGCGTAGTTTCTGATACATCTACATCATCACCCATTAGGTATGTGAAGCCGAAGTCAACATTAGAAACTGTGTCAATGTGGTATGTGAAACCAGCAGAGAACCATTGACGATCAGAATCTGGAACAGAAATTGAAGTCAGTTCATCCTGTGCACTTGTGTCGTACATGTAACCTGCACGAAGAGTCCAATCAGAGTTTAGGTAGTATGTACCACCAATAGCGTAGTGCCAGCCATCTTGCCATTGGTATTGTTTCGCATACGACGAGCCAAGAGGTGAGCCTTGTAAGTTTTCAAAGTCGATTTGATCGAATGCACCCCAACCAATCCATTGTACAGAGTAGTGAACTGCGAATTTAGTATCTTCGATTTTGTGGTAACCCGAGAATTCAGCGATATCAGGTAAAGGTAAGGTGATTTCTTGGCCTTTATCATCTTTAGCTGTGATCTCTGGACTGTAGCGGTAAGCTAAGCCGAAGCGGTTGTTTTCGTCTAGTTCATATACAGTACCAACATTGAAGCCCACAGCCCAACCATCAGCCTCATCAACATCGACTAATGTTGTTCCGGCAGGAACTAAACCGCCACTAGCTACACCTAGAGCTGCACTAGTTTCTCTTTTCATGGTGCCTTGACCGTAAATAAGGTCTAAACCTGCACCAAAGCTCCATTGTTTATTCAGTCGGTATGAACCAGCAAGGCCAAAGTTAATGCTCTGAACATCTGTTAAGCCGCCGTATTCAGCTGCAGTATAACTATCATCAAACTCTGTCTTAGTACCGAAGTTTGAGTACGCATTAACACCCCAAGCGAATTTATCATTTACTGGAACGATAAGGTGGATATTTGGAGCGATAGATGTATCACCAACATCATCCGTGTCGGCAACCGGAATTGGACTGCCATTAATATTGTATTCAGCATCGTTTACTTCAATCATTGAAGTAATGCTTTCAAAACCAAGCGAAAGCTCAGTTTTGTCAAATAGTGCCATTGCTGCAGGGTTACGTGCCATTACTGACGCGTTATCTGCGATTACTGCATCACCAGCGAAAGCACGGCCGATGCCGGTTGCTGATTGTGCGTTAAGTTGGAAACCTGCTGCCATCGCTTGCGAAGACGCCAGTGTAATTGTTACTGCTAAAAGAGACTTTTTAAACAGACGCGTGTTGTTGGTAGTCATTCATTTATTCCTTTATATATCCGCCTCTACAGGGCGATTAATTTGAGCAATTGCTCAATGGTGGCTGATCCTATTCGCAAGTATACGATATACAAATCCGACCATTGGGAATTTTGAGTGGAAAATTATGGAAATGACGCCTATCTGGCACGAAAATGGTGCGAAATGCTGATTTTTAGAGTTTTAACTCTAGAGGTATTGGTGGTGTGAATGGTTTTCTGATTTATTTATAAATAAAGCCCAGCAATATCAGTAATATAATTGCTGGGCCTTTTGTGACGGGGCTTTAAGAGTGAATTAGCTCATTGGTTTGATCATTTTTGTCAGCTTTTCGGCGATTTTGGAAACATCCTCACCATTTTCACCCACAAGGATTAAGCTGCTGCCATCGACGGGGGTTACCGAGCCGGACATGCCTTTTTCATCAAAGTCGATAGGTTTGTCTGTTGGAATACCAGTTAAAAACAGTGTTACTTTGCCTTTTGCGCCTTGGAAGACCATATGGACCGCGTTAGATTTGCCAAAGCCACAGTGGTTTAGGTAATAGACGTGGTAAGGGAAAGCATCATCAAACTGAAAAGCAAATGGGTTCATTTTTGCGTTGATCTGCTGTGATGTGACCTGTTCATCGATGTTACTAACAAAGCTCTTCTCATCAACAACATGCTTCATCGCCGTATCAACCAAACTAGCTTGCGCAGGTGAAACGAATGCATTTCCCCAATTCACTTGGCCAACTAATAAACCAGCAACAAACGCCACCGAGGCAGCCATTGCCATTGCTCGTCTCGCAAACGTAGGCCTTACTACTTTGCTTTCTTCGCTTGAGGTCTGATTGAACAGAATACGATCAGCAAGATCGTCTGGCACATCCACATTCATCGCAGAGTGGATCTGTTTATCAAGCGCTAGTACATCGTCTAAGAAGTTACTATTGGCTTCGCTATTCGCGGTCGCATCAACAATATCTTGTGTACGTTGTTTAGGTTCCGACAATACACGACGACGAAATTCCAAATCATCCATTATGTTGCCCCCTCTCTGCCTCTTCTGTATCCAACAGCTCTTTCAACTGATTTCGAGCTCTGAATAAACGTGTCATCACCGTGTTTTTGTTGAGATCGAGAATATCGGCAATCTCATCACCACTAAAACCACCAATCACTTGCAAGAAGAGAGGTTCACGGTAATCAATTTCAAGTTTCATGATCTGGGCTTGCAACCACTGATGCTGATGGTGCGGGTCATCACTGACACTAGCATCGTTACCGTGATCGTCGATATCAACCAGATCAAACTGTTTGCGTTCAAAACGTCGAGCGTTCTCGCGTCTCAAGATGGTAATCAGCCAAGATTTGGCGGCTTTTTCATCTTGAAGGCTATCGAGTGACTTCCATGCACGAAGGCAAGTTTCTTGAACTAAGTCTTCGGCAATGCTTTTGTCTTTGCATAACCAATAGGCGTAGCGAAAGAGGTCACGATGATAGGCGCGCACAAGTGCTTCGTATTTTCTTTGTTTGTCCATATCAGAGTTGACCGGACGCTTGGCTGTTTTCTTTCCAAACATTTTTATTATTGACACACGAGCCTCCATAATTGCTCTGCGTATAGCTGTCCTCTATACGTTGTGCTTCGTTTTTATATTTTTAGAGCTAACGATCGGCAGGAAATCGTAAAATCACATTAAAATTGATCTACTTCAAAATCTAAGGCCTCGAACTCGTTATAGTACACCTTGTCGTCTAGTTAGTCATTCGTGGCTAGCATGTTGAGCAAGACGACACTTCCTTTTGAAGGCTGACTTTACTTTCTCCTAATCAGGAAACTGATTATTTCAATTGGCGCTAAGTTAATTGCTTTATATACATTCCGACCACACAGCTTTGTGTGGTTTTTTTTTGCCTCAAGAAAACCATTCCCTACACAGCGATAACAGTCTTTGCTTACAATAGTTTAGTCTCTTACGGCAACCTTTCCCCCAAAAAGGTTCGCCTGAATGCGCAGTTATATTTTCAAACAGTGAGATACTCGTATCACGTTTATTTAAACGCTCGTTTGATTTAATTAACAACTTCTTTACAATGCTTCAGGTCAGACCTCTTAACTTTAAGGAGAAACCATGGGCAAACAGGAAGTCAAAACGCGTTCTGGAGAACGTGTTGCCGTTGTCGCTGGATTACGAACCCCATTCGCTCGTCAGAGCACAGAATTTAGCCAAGTGCCTGCGGTCGACTTAGGCAAAATGGTTGTGAGTGAAATGCTTGCAAGAACGGATGTCGATCCTGCGCTTATCGAACAAGTTGTGTTCGGCCAAGTAGTGCAAATGCCAGAAGCGCCGAACATTGCGCGTGAAATCGTGTTGGGCACAGGCATGAACATCAATACCGATGCCTACAGTGTCACACGAGCATGTGCGACCAGCTTCCAAGCGGCAGTTAACGTGACCGAAAGCATTATGGCTGGCACGATTGATATCGGTATTGCGGGCGGTGCGGACTCTTCTTCTGTATTGCCTATCGGTGTTTCGAAAAAGTTAGCGGCAAATCTATTAGCGCTGAGTAAAACGAAAACTATGGGTCAAAAGCTGAAAATTCTTAAAACACTTTCCGTAAAAGATTTGATGCCAGTACCACCTGCAGTTGCTGAATACTCGACCGGTTTATCCATGGGACAAACGGCTGAGCAAATGGCTAAGACGCATGGTATTACTCGCGAAGCTCAAGATGCACTTGCTCACCGTTCTCACTCTTTGGCTTCTCAGGCATGGAAAGAAGGCAAGATTAAAGACGAAGTGATGACGGCATTCCCGGCACCTTACAAAAAGTATCTAGCGGAAGACAACAACATTCGCCACGACTCAACGGTTGAAGGATACGCCAAGCTACGTCCTGCTTTTGATAGAAAGTACGGCAGTGTAACGGCAGCCAATGCTACGCCACTGACTGATGGCGGTGCAGCAGTGATGTTGATGCGCGAAGGTAAAGCGAAAGAACTAGGCTTAGAAGTGCTTGGTTATATTCGTGGTTATGCGTTCTCAGCGATTGGTGTTGAAACAGATATGCTGATGGGCCCGACTTACGCGACCTCACAAGTATTAAAGAACACCGGTTTAGAGTTGTCAGACCTAACACTGATCGAAATGCACGAAGCATTCGCTGCCCAAGTTTTGGCTAACGTGAAAATGTTCGCAAGCGATGAGTTTGCACAGAAGAATCTTGGCCGCGATAAAGCGATCGGTGAGATTGATATGGAGAAGTTCAACGTGCTGGGTAGCTCGATTGCTTACGGACATCCGTTTGCAGCGACTGGCGCACGCATGATGACTCAAACATTACGTGAACTGAAACGTCGCGGTGGCGGCTTGGCACTGAACACAGCGTGTGCGGCTGGTGGTTTAGGTGCAGCAATGATCTTGGAGGTAGAATAATGTCTACGACTCTTGATGCAACAACAGAAAAAGAAACAGTCGCTCAACCAGATTCAACCTCTGCGACTGAATCAACCAAAAAGAAAGCGACAGCATTTACTCTCAATATCGATGAGCAAGATATTGCTTGGTTAGCGATTGATGTACCAAACGAGAAAATGAACACGCTGCAAGCGGCTTTTGCTGAAGAAATGAAGGCCATCTTCGAGCAACTCAAAGAAAAGCAAAGCCGAGTTAAGGGCCTAATCGTTCATTCTCTTAAGCCAGATAACTTTATCGCTGGTGCTGATGTAAGAATGCTTGATGCGTGTAAAACGGCTGACGAAGCACAGTCTCTGGCTCGCCAAGGGCAGGAGATGTTCCAAACGCTTTCTGAACTACCGTACCCAGTAGTCGCAGCGATTCACGGCCCATGTTTAGGTGGTGGTTTAGAGCTTGCACTGGCGTGTGATTACCGTGTATGTACCGATTCAGATAAGACTCGCGTTGGTCTGCCAGAAGTACAGTTAGGTCTGTTACCAGGCTCTGGCGGTACACAGCGTCTGCCTCGCCTTATCGGTTTGCTGCCATCTCTTGACCTAATCCTAACGGGCAAGCAACTGCGCGCTAAGAAAGCGAAATCGCTCGGTGTTGTGGATGCTTGTGTGCCTGAAACTATCCTGCTTGAAGTCGCTAAAAGCTTTGTTGAAAAGAATACGGGCAGTAAAAAAGGGAAGCGTCTTGCGTCGAAAAGCCAAGCGTCGACCAAAGAAAAGCTGATTTCACGTAACGGCCTTGGTCGTAAAGTGATTTTTGAACAAGCTTCTAAGAAGACTAATCAGAAAACACGCGGCAATTACCCAGCAGCGGATGCGATTCTAGACGTGATTCGTTATGGCCTTGAGAACGGCTTTGACAAAGGTCTTCAGTATGAAGCGAAGCGTTTCTCTGAACTGGTAATGACTTCAGAATCTAAAGCCCTTCGTTCGATTTTCTTTGCTACTACGGAAATGAAAAAAGAACACGGCGCAGACGCAGAACCAAAAGCGGTTAAGCGTGTTGGTGTGCTGGGCGGTGGTCTTATGGGCGCAGGCATCAGCCATGTCAGTGTTGCTAAGGCGAAAGTGCCTGTACGCATTAAAGACGTATCAAATGAAGGTGTACTGAACGCGCTTAACTACAACTTCAAGTTGTTCGATAAGCAGCGTAAGCGTCGCATTCTGAGCCGAGCGGGCCTTGAAAGTAAGATGCTTCAACTGTCTGGTGGTATCGACTTTACGAGCTTTAATCACACCGATGTGGTGATTGAAGCGGTATTTGAAGACCTCGACCTTAAGCAGTCAATGGTTGCGGACATCGAAGCCAATGCCAAGCCAGAGACTATTTTCGCGACGAATACGTCTTCATTGCCGATCCATAAGATTGCGGAGAAGGCGCAGCGACCAGAAAACGTGGTCGGTCTTCACTACTTCAGCCCAGCCGAAAAAATGCCGCTAGTAGAAGTTATCCCTCATGAAACTACGTCAGAAGAGACGATTTCTACGGTTGTTGCATTAGCGAAGAAGCAAGGTAAAACGCCGATTGTTGTGAAAGACACGGCTGGTTTTTATGTGAACCGTATTCTTGCTCCGTACATGAACGAAGCAGCGCATTTACTGCTAGCGAACGAGCCGATTGAAAAGCTCGACAGCACGTTATTGGACTTCGGTTTCCCGGTTGGTCCTATCACTTTATTAGATGAGGTGGGTGTTGATATCGGTGCGAAGATCATTCCGATTTTAGTGAATGAGCTTGGCGATCGTTTCCAAGGTCCTGATGTGTTCGATATTCTTTTGAATGACAATCGTAAAGGCCGCAAGAGTGGTAAAGGTTTCTACACTTACAAAGGCAAGAAGAAGGAAGTGGATAAGTCAGTTTACAAGCTGCTTAAGCTGCAACCAGATCCTAAGTTGAGCGATAACGATATCGCGATGCGCTGTGTGTTACCTATGCTAAACGAAGCGGTTCGTTGTCTAGACGACGGCATTATCCGCAGCCCTCGTGATGGTGATATCGGTGCGATTTTCGGTATCGGTTTCCCGCCATTCCTAGGTGGTCCGTTCCGTTATATGGATCAAATCGGCATTAAGTCACTGGTTGAGATGATGAACGATTTCGCTAAGAAGTACGGTGATCGTTTCGCGCCATGTGATGGCCTACTGACACGTGCTGGATTGGGTGAGTCTTTCTACAAGTAACTCTCTAACTCATTGATTAAGAAGCCCGTATCAAGCAATTGATGCGGGCTTTTCTGTTTTATGAACGAGTGTGAAAGGAATGAGATTCCCGACTCAGTCGTTCCTCCTTCTCGGGAATGATGATTGAGAGATAAAAAGTAAGTTATTGCGTTGATTAGAAAGGTGGTCAAACACACGTCAATCAAAACTACCGTCATCTCCTAAAGCGACGAAGGAGCGTAATAGGAGATCTGCTTTTGGACTGCATCCAATAAAAAAGGTTGATGCTTTCACATCAACCTTATGATTTTCATTCCAGCTTTATCAGCCTAGCTCAGTATCTTTCGGGCGTAACTGAAACTCATCAATAGAGCCAATTTCAACACCTGCTGACAGCTTCTCTTCCTCATTATGAGCATTACCGTGAGCATGCATAATCAGGCGATTTGCCGTGCGTGGTTTTAGCTGGCTAACCACAAAACGCATCATGTCTGAGCGAGTTAACCCCTTAAGGTCTTCCAATACGCGCTCTCTCTGGTTGAACTCAACATCCTTATTGCCTATCGCAACCCATAAGCGCTGAGCTCGCCCTCGCAAAGTCGTATCTGGTGCCGAAATCTGATTCCAGAGACCGCGCTTACTGCTGTGCCATTGATAGTCGTTAAGCTCCAACAGCACCATGTAAAAGGCATTGAGGAACTCATCTATTGAAGCTAACAAGTCAGCAGGGGCGGCATTCGGTGATTGCACATACAACACAATACCAGGGTGTCGGTTGAGCGGCATATTGCCAGTACCGACCATGTAACCTAGCTGCTGCTTGGTTCGTATCTCATGGAAGAAAGTGGCCGACATCAAATGGTTTGCCAATGAATACAGCGCGATATTTTTAGGTGAAATATCAGGGCATTGGTAATAAACCACAATTGCTGAATCATCTTGGTTACACACCACTTCACGTTGGAAGCTGCCGTTTTCACCGAGCATGATGAGCGGACGCAGTGATTCTTCGTAAGCCTGATCTTGAACACGCAGTGCATCTTTTAGCGTTTTAGCCATCTTGTGTGCATCGGCTTTTTTCCAGTCGCCATACACAAACATCTCAACATGAAGTTCCGCCAAGATTGCTTGAACAAAAGAGGAGAGCTCATCGACCTCTATCGTTTCTAGGGCTTCAATTAACACGGAATAAGGCGGGTTATTTGGTTGAAGTATCCCAGTCATTGCATTAAACAACTGCGAAATAGGGCGATCTTGCGACGCGTTGTTCCAGTTTCTGAGCAATTGATGCTTGATGGTTTCGAAGCGTGTTGGACTAAAGTCGCGTGCTTGGAAACGTTCAAGAATCATATTGAGCAGTTGTGGCTGTTTCTCGCTAAACCCGGACAGAGTGAGCGTTACACCGCCCTGATGGGTGTACATGTTGTAGCCCATTCCGGCGATTTCAGCCTGATACGTATCTTTTTCGAGTGAGTCTAAGAACATCTCTACGCACAAGCGTGTTTTAACGATATTTCTTGGGCTAGCAACTGAGTGCGGGCTATCGATAGCGACATACACTACACCTTTAGGAACTCGAAATTGATGGTCTTGCAGGTGCCACAGCTTAAAGCCGTCGAGCTCTTCTAACAGTTGTGGGAACTTAGCGTCACCTTCCAGTTCAGTCGGGTCTAGATCGTAGCAAATAAACGGGTTTTTGCTTGGGAGTTCAAACTGCCAACCGGGGTTAATGCACGTAAAGCATTGAACTTGTTCAGCGCTAAAAGGTGTGACCGAGTAGGGAGTAAAGTACCACTTCGCTTCCCTGTCATACTCGAATCCCTGAGCAACAATGGTCGCTCGCATGTTGTCTACGGTTAAGTAAGGCAGCAAAGAACGCTGTAATTCGTCATCGAAATGCGACATTTTGTAATCGCCATACACCACATCTTGCTCTTGGTAGTGCTGCATGTTGATGACGAGGTGGCTGACGACATCAAGCGGTCTTGCTGGCTCTTGAAAGCGGAAAGCAGACTCTAAAACGGCGCGTTTTTCTAGGTAGCGCCACTCTTCTATGCCTTGTTGTTCGACTAACTTGATGTACTGAAATATCGCTTGGATGATGTTATCGGTTTTGGTTAAACCTTCTATGGTCAATGAGCAACTGACTGTGAAATCACGGTAGTTACTGCCACTCGCGCCACCACCTGCAGAGAGAGATGTTATCCAGCCTTTCTCTTTGAGTTGCATCATCAAACTGCCTTCACCTTCGTAACCTAAAAGGTGGGCAAAGAACGACAAAGGCTTAACGCCGTAGTGTTCGTCCATGCTTGGCATCGGGAAGGTTAAGATCAGTTTGCGCACTTCTTTAATCGGCTCAACGCGGACTTGTACACCCGTACTTAACTCGCCGACAATCGGAACTTCAACCTTTTTGCCTTGTAGGTTGTGATTGGTGATTGAGCTAAAGCGATCCTCAACCCAGCTTTGCATCTCATCTAACGACTGATTGCCAGACAGTGTCAGTGTCATCAAGTCAGCAGAGTATTGTTGCTGGTGGAAAGCTAAAATCTCTTGTCGAATCGTCTCGCCGTTTCTGTCGCCCAACGTATCGATATTACCGACAGAAAACTTCGAGAATGGGTGATTGTGATTCACCAGTTCTTTGGTAACTTGGTACAAGCGTCGTGAGTCGTCGTTGAGTTTCATCTTGTATTCGGAGTCAACGGCTTGGCGTTCTTTATCTAATGCTTCTTCGTTGAACAGGGGAGCAGTGAAAAATTGGCTGAAGCGATCGAGTGCGGTTTCAAAGGCATTCAATTCAACATCAAAAAAGAAGCAGGTGTGCTCGGTTCCTGTCCAAGCGTTGTTGCTACCGCCATGCTGGCTGATAAAACTTTGGAACTCTCCGACCTTTGGATACTTTTCAGTTCCCAAAAATAGCATATGCTCTAAGTAGTGAGCTAAACCCTCTCGGTCTGTAGGGTCATCAAAATGCCCCACATTGACGGCTAATGCGGCTGCTGCTTTTTGAGCATTTTGATCCTGAACTAACAGTACACGTAACCCGTTATTTAAGGTTATGTAGCGGTATTGATGTTCATCATTTGGGCTTAAGTGCACAGGAGCATCTCCA
This sequence comes from Vibrio sp. 10N.222.55.A1, assembly GCF_041473835.1. Taxonomy (NCBI): domain Bacteria; kingdom Pseudomonadati; phylum Pseudomonadota; class Gammaproteobacteria; order Vibrionales; family Vibrionaceae; genus Vibrio; species Vibrio sp. 10N.222.55.A1. The sequence goes on from NZ_JBFRSX010000052.1 coordinate 21,998, forward strand.
GAGAAGGTGGTTTTTAAATTATGTACCCGATGATTCGGCGTGCAAACCTTGTGATCATATTTTGGGATATGAAGTGCTTTTTGGCGATTTCTAAATCACTTTTATCGATTTTTATCAGTAATTTATTTTCTTTTAACAAGATTGTTAAGAAAGTCGAACTCTTTGGCAAGTGACTTGATATAATTATTTATATTGACTGCGGTTTCTCTGGATTGAGAGCCAAACCTAAGTAGCGTTTCGCTGATATATGGGATATATCGACTTTCGACATGTTACGAAGACAGGATTGAACATGAAAATATTCATTATGCGCCACGGTGAAGCAGAACATTTTGCCAACTCGGATGCAGAAAGAGCGTTGACCAAGCGCGGGAAAATGGCTTCTCTTGCCGTGGCACAAGCTGCAAATGAGCAGGGGATTAGTCAATTCGATAAAGTGCTGGTGAGCCCATATTTAAGGGCACAAGAAACGTGGTTAGAGATCTCTCAGGCGTTTTCTGGAAAGAAAGTAGAAACCTGTGATGATATTACGCCTTATGGAATGTCCGACGATGTGTTTGATTTGACCTTAGCAATGGCTGAAGTAGAAAAACTAGAGACCATTTTATTTGTTTCTCATTTACCTCTAGTTGGCTACCTAACTGCAGAGTTTGCAACAGGCATGGCGCCGCCTATGTTTCCCACTTCGGGCCTAGCGTGTATCGACTTCAACCTTGAGACACAAAAAGGTGAGTTGCTTTGGAACATCAATCCATAAGCTCGTTGAGCTCTGTTTGATGACAAAGTTGCAGACAATTAGAAAGGGCATCTCAATATGATTGGGATGCCCTTTGTTGTTTTTTGGTGAGAGAGAGTTTGTTAACCAGAATTACTTCTCAGGAACCGAAAGCAAGACTAACAGCGCGCCATTGCCGCCAAACTCTAACGGCGCTTGGTGGAAAGCCATCACGTCTGGGTGCTGTGCTAACCACAAAGGCACCTTCTGTTTAAGGATGTGTTTACCGATACCGTGTTGAACACAGGCACACGCCACGCTCTCTTTCACGCAGTGCACAATCATCGCGCCAAGCTCACGTTTGGCTTCTTGTTGAGTCATACCATGCATATCGAGATACACGTCAGGCACGTAGACACCACGACGGAGGCGCTTGACCTCATATTTAGAGACATCATCACGCGCATAACGCGTCGGACCGTCTTCGCTAAGATGCGGAATGAACTCATCCGAGAAATAAAACTCGCTATCACTGGCTTGTCTTGCCGTTCGAGTAATTTCTTTTTGCTTGGCATTTCTTTTTGGCTGCTGGACTATGGTATCCTGTTGCAACTTTTTAACGCCCTTTACTGCATCGTTGAACAGGGCGAAATCGTCATCGAAGTCGGTGTCTTTTTTGCTCATCAGGTTATGAATTCTAATTAGAAACGTAATTAGCAGTATTGTAGCGCTTTTCGGAGACAATTTTGGATAAGATTTTTGTAGAAGAAGCGGTATCAGAACTACACACGCTTCAAGATGTGATTCGTTGGACTGTTAGCCGCTTTAACGCAGCGGGCCTATTTTATGGTCACGGCACTGATAACGCGTGGGATGAGGCAGTACAACTTATCTTACCTACTCTTTATCTGCCGATTGATGTTCCTTCGCATGTGATGAACTCTCGTCTAACGAGCAGCGAACGTCTACGTATTGTTGAGCGCGTAATCAAGCGTATTAATGATCGTACACCAACGGCTTACCTAACCAACAAAGCTTGGTTCTGTGGTCTTGAGTTCTTCGTTGATGAGCGCGTTCTTGTGCCTCGTTCTCCAATTGGTGAGCTGATCGAAGCTCAATTCCAACCTTGGTTAACTGAAGAGCCAACTCGCATCATGGATATGTGTACGGGTAGTGGTTGTATCGCTATTGCTTGTGCTCACGCATTCCCAGACGCTGAAGTAGATGCGATTGATATCTCTACTGACGCATTGCAAGTTGCAGAGCAGAACGTTCAAGATCACGGCATGGAGCAGCAAGTGTTCCCAATCCGTTCAGATCTTTTCCGTGATTTGCCAAAAGAGAAATACAACCTGATCGTATCTAACCCACCTTACGTGGACGAAGAAGATATGAACAGCCTGCCAGATGAGTTTACTCACGAGCCAGAACTTGGCCTAGCAGCGGGTACAGACGGTCTGAAATTGGTTCGTCGCATCTTAGCTAATGCACCAGACTACCTAACTGACGACGGTATTCTTATCTGTGAAGTTGGTAACTCAATGGTTCATATGATGGATCAGTACCCAGAGATTCCATTCACTTGGATTGAATTCTCTAACGGTGGTCATGGCGTATTCATGATCACTCGTGAGCAGCTTGTTGCTTGCGCTGATGAGTTCTCTATCTACAAAGACTAGGTTTCAATTATTAGGTTAGTGCCCCTATCTTAGGGCTGTAAGCTTAGAACCTGACATCTAGTAAGACGTTCGATTTGAAACGTTTTTATTTAAACGCCATGCAGCAATGCATGGCGTTTTTTATTGCCTAGATTAAAGATGTTTGCATTTATATCGAAGACGTTAAGCGCAATATTTAGTTGATTAATATGAGGGCTTATTACATATTGGTGTTTAATATTTAGTCGTTTTAGTGAGTTAAGGAGGATTCACGATGAGCTTTGATACATGGATTTATTATTTATTAGCGGTGCTAATTTTAACGGCATCACCAGGCCCAAGTTCTTTATTGTGCATGACCAAAGGTGTGCAATCTGGCTTTAAATTATCGATATTTACTGCCTTGGGGAGCTTAACTGCGATTACTGGTATTTTAACTTTATCGTTTACCGGGCTAGGGGTAATTATTGCTTCGTCTGAAGTGGTATTTAATGTCATAAAATGGACTGGTGCAGCTTATCTGATCTTCCTCGGCTGGAAGTCTCTGCGCTCTAGCCAACAAGATTATGACAACCTATCGAATCAACAAAGCGGTGCTCAATCTGTCAAAGAAAGTGCTGCGCAGCATTACTTAAGTGGCTTTATTGTTGGCGCAAGTAACCCCAAAGCTATCCTGTTTTTTACCGCACTTTTCCCTCAATTTATTGATCCCTCAATTGCGCTATTACCCCAGTTTACCGTGTTTGCTTTGACCTTCGCAGTGATGGAATTGTCTTGGTTACTGGTGTATGCCTACTTGGGGGCGAAGTCGTCAAATTGGTTGTTTGCGAAAGGCCGAGCTAAGGTATTTAATCGTGTCACTGGAGGTGTCTTTATTGGGGCTGGTGCACTGCTTTCGACGACAAGTCGAGCATAGCTTTCGATTTATCAAATTGTTGAATAGTTACAGAAGTTTCTTGGTGTTGTAATAAAAGGTTAATATTAATGTGCTTGCTGCTTTTGGCGAAAAGCCGATATATTGTAGTTACACCATCACGTTCTCAAGGAGAGACATATGCAGCATCAAGAAATGATTCAACACAGTAACTTTGGCGTAATCAGTCGTACTTGGATTTTCTCTACCCTTTCTCTAGTGGGTATTCTTGCTCTAATGTAGTCAGCTTCATGGCTCTATAGTTTTAGTTTTTATTATGAAATCACTTGTTAAAAAGTCTTCAAAGTCAGAACTCTTTCTCTTATAAATGTGGCTTTTCTCATCAGGCTAGCCACTTAACTTTTTCTTAGTCACCTTCTTTTAGCAAGCTTCCCCTAGTCATTTACTCCTAGTCGCCACTTTCTTCCTGTGGAATGGTTTATCACCTTACCTCTATAAACAAGCGCCATCGCACTTCTGAAGTTGTTACGAAACTGTGATAATCTTAAGTTATCTTTTATCTACAGTGTATCTCTCATGTCTGTCTGGGATTCTATTTCATTTAACAATCGATTTACTGCATTACCTCGACTGTTCTATACCCCAATTCAACCTACACCGCTCAGCGATGTCCAATGGCTCGCATGGAACCATAAGCTTGCGGATGAACTCGGTTTTTTGTCATTTGATGATGCTTCCGAGGAATTGCTTGAAACGTTATCTGGCAATGTTGAACCTGAGCAGTTTTCGCCTGTAGCAATGAAATACGCAGGCCACCAGTTTGGTTCTTATAACCCGGATTTAGGTGATGGAAGAGGGCTGTTATTAGCTCAAATTGTCGCGAAAAGTGGCGAAACGTTCGATTTACACCTTAAAGGTGCCGGTAAAACGCCCTATTCACGTATGGGCGATGGACGCGCTGTTATTCGATCAACCGTTCGTGAGTACTTATGTAGCGAAGCAATGGCGGGGCTTAATATCCCAACCACACGTGCATTAGCCATGATGACCAGTGACACGCCAGTTTATCGTGAGAAACAAGAGTGGGGCGCATTGTTGGTGCGTGCTGCTGAATCCCACATTCGTTTTGGTCACTTTGAACATCTGTTTTATACCAATCAGTTGGCAGAACATAAATTACTGGCTGATAAAGTCATCGAATGGCACTTCCCGAAATGCCTTGATCAAGAAAAGCCCTACGCTGCCATGTTTAATGAGATTGTCGATCGCACTGCGGAAATGGTCGCGTTGTGGCAAGCGAATGGTTTTGCTCATGGCGTGATGAACACCGATAACATGTCGATCATCGGGCAAACATTCGATTACGGCCCATTCGCCTTCCTTGACGAATACGACCCTCGCTTGATCTGTAATCACTCTGATTACCAAGGTCGTTACGCATTCAACCAGCAACCGAGAATAGGTTTATGGAACCTGTCGGCACTGGCTCACTCACTTTCTCCGCTGGTGGATAAGGCCGACTTAGAGGCGGCTTTAGAGCAGTACGAACCGCAAATGAACGGTTACTTTAGTCAGATGATGCGTCGTAAGTTGGGGCTACTTTCGAAACAAGAAGGCGACAGTCGTTTGTTCGAATCTATGTTCGAGCTGATGTCGCAAAACAAAGTCGACTACCCAAGATTTTTTAGAACGTTGTCGAATTTGGATACCTTGCAGCCGCAAGAAGTGATTGATTTGGTTATCGACCGAGAGGCAGCAAAGCTGTGGGTAGATAACTACTTACAACGCTGTGAATTGGAAGATAGCTCAGTGATCGAGCGCTGCGAAAATATGAGACAGGTAAACCCGAAATACATCCTCAGAAACTACCTAGCTCAGCTAGCGATAGACAAAGCAGAGCGCGGTGATAGCAGCGATATTGACGCTTTGATGGTGGTACTGGCAGACCCTTATGCGGAACACCCGGATTATGAATACCTTGCGGCTCTACCTCCTGAGTGGGGTAAAGCCATGGAGATCAGCTGCTCTTCATAACCAACCAATAGCGGATTAAGCCCTAAAGATTCAGATAGAGGTCACTAAGTTGTGATCTTTATCTGTTTGTTCTTCTAACTTTACAAACATGTCAATAATCAAACAATCGGCCAGCCTATACACTATGTGAATAAGTTGTAAATTTAATAGGTTTGGGCGATGCCAACAAATACTCGAATTCTCGTGGTGGATGATGATCAAGAAATCCGCGAGCTGCTGGAAGAGTACCTCACAAAATCTGGTTTCGATGTTTCTTCTGTGGGAGATGGTGTTGAACTAGAAGCTCATCTGCAAAACCAAGGTTATCCAGATCTGATTCTGCTTGATGTGATGCTACCCGGTGACGATGGTTTTACCTTGTGTCAACGCGTCCGTAAGCAATCGAATGTGCCTATCATCATGCTGACTGCCGTATCGGATGAAACCGACCAAATTATCGGCTTAGAAATTGGTGCTGATGATTACATTGCCAAGCCGTTTAGCCCTCGTCAGTTAATGGCGCGTATCAAAGCGTTGTTGCGCCGCGTTCAAGTGGTGGATGACAAGACAAGTGATGCATTGCCAAAACAGATTGTTTTTGGTGATTGGACGCTTGATACGTTAGCGCATCGAATTTCCCACAATGAAAACTCGGAAGAGATGGATTTGTCGGGCAGTGATTTTTCTCTGTTGATGTTGTTCTTAACTCGCCCTAACGAAGTTCTCGACCGTGACACTATCTCATTCGCGACCAGAGGCCGTGAAGCGTTGCCTTTTGAGCGAGGCATTGATGTGCAGCTTAGTCGTCTGAGAAGCCGATTGGGCGACAGTGGCAAGTATCCTCACTACATCAAAACCATGCGCGGTAATGGCTATATCCTCGCTGTGCCTGTTCAGTATGAACACTGATAATCAAGTGATGTTAATGAGCACCTCGGCAATGAAGTATTTCCTATGAACGGGTTGAGTCGGTTAAAGCCAAACTCTTTGGTTGCCAGAACATTGTTACTGACCTTGTTAGCTGTGGTGATAGCTCAAGGTATCGCAACGTCTATTTGGTATAGCGAATCCAAACACAAAGAACTGGAGGGGATTCGTTCTGCCTCTTCAAGCATGGCCAATATGTTTGCCTCGACGGTGACTTTCTTCCAGTCTCTGCCCGTTAAATATCGCCATATCGTGTTGGATCAAATCCGCAATATGGGCGGTACGCGCTTCTTCGTTTCTTTCAATAAAGAGGCGTTGATTGTCGAACCGATCCCTGATACCCGTTTAAAAACCGCCTCGATTGAAGCGATAGAAAGTGTTTTGAGTAGCAAGCTCAATAAAGTCGAATCAGTGCGGGTTGATTTCTCTCGCCCTGAACATCTTCGTTTGCTTAAAAATGACATCTACTTGAGCGATCTCCCACGATCGTGGGCACATCATACTTTAACCTTAGAACCTCTTAACCCTCCTATTCTGGTTGTTCAGATAGAATTAGCCAGTCATGAATGGGTGTATATCGCCGCGTTGTTGCCTGCGCCTTACGTCAAACTCGACGATACGATTCTCGGCAGAGAACAGGTGATCTTCTTAGTTTCCTCGACCCTCATTCTTTTGGTTTTGACTTACTTGATGATTCGTCGGCAAGTACGCCCTCTTAAAAAATTAGCAAGAGCGGCCAATGAGATGAGTATGGATATTCAGCAGCCGCCACTTAACGAAGAGGGGGCTACTGAGCTGGTGACGGCGACCCGAGCGTTTAATCGAATGCAGCAACGGATTCGTCGCTATGTTGCCGACCGTGAGCACCTTTTCTCTGCAATCTCACATGATTTAAAGACACCAATAACACGGCTTAGACTACGAGCCGAGCTATTGGAAAGCGAAGTAAAGAAAGACAAGTTCAATAAGGATTTGGATGAGCTTGAGATGATGGTTAAGGGCGCTTTACAAGCGGTAAGAGATACCGACCTTCACGAAAACAACGCCATTATCGACCTCAATGAGATGATGCTCTCCGTGATTGAACTGCACAACCAACATCAAACCTTGGTTGAGTTTGAGCCCATTGTGGTTGACCCGTTAGTCGGCAAACCATTAGCCATTAAACGTGTGCTGACCAATCTTATCGACAACGCTGTGAAATATGGGACATCAGCTGAAGTCGATATTAACAGTGATTCGGTGTGGGTTATCGTGACTATTCAAGATCACGGAAAAGGTATTCCTGAAGACAAGTTAGAGTTGGTGTTTGAACCTTACTTCAGGCTCGCCACTGACGACCAAGGACACGGTTTAGGGCTTGGAATCTGTCGAAACATCCTACACGGACACGGCGGAGATCTCATTATTCGTAACTCCCCTCAAGGCGGCTTAGAAGCTAAAGTCTATATTCCACGCGGCCTAGAAGTTTAATGTAACAATTGTGTTACATTGAGCTTACCTTTTGTTTCAATCTTACAAATCAGAATAAGTAGACTCTGTATTGAACCGGACGTCGAGTCCGCTAAAACATGGAAGATAATAATGAAAATCAATAAAACCCTACTTACTCTATCTCTTCTTGCTGCCTCAACATTTTCTCAAGCTGGTGAAGTGGAAGTGCTTCACTGGTGGACTGCCGGTGGCGAAGCGAAATCCGCAGCTGTACTGAAAGAGATGATTGAAGAACAAGGCCATACTTGGAAAGATTTCGCTGTTGCTGGTGGCGGCGGTGAAAGTGCGATGACTGTTTTGAAAACTCGAGCAGTGTCGGGCAATCCTCCATCTGCGGCGCAGATTAAAGGTCATGATATTCAAGAGTGGGGTGGTTTAGGTTTTCTAACGTCTCTCGATGCAACTGCGAAACAAGAAAAATGGGATGAGCTACTGCCAGAAGTGGTCACTAAAGTGATGAAGTGGGATGGCGAATATGTCGCAGTTCCTGTCAACGTTCACCGTGTTAACTGGCTTTGGGCGAACCCTGTTGTTTTAGAAAAATCAGGCGTGACGGTTCCAACTACGTTAGATGAGTTCTTTGTTGCCGCAGACAAGATTAAAGCGGCTGGCTTCATTCCACTGGCTCACGGTGGTCAACCTTGGCAAGACGCGACGGTATTCGAAGCGGTGGCACTTGATGTGCTAGGCAGTGAAGACTACAACAAAGCGTTCGTTGACCTGGATATGGACGTGTTGTCTGGTGACAAAATGGTGGAAGTATTCACCAAGTTCAAAAAGATGCGTGATTACATCGACAGCAACTCTCCGGGTCGTGATTGGAACGTAGCAACTTCGATGGTTATCAATGGCGAAGCGGCAATGCAGATCATGGGTGACTGGGCGAAAGGTGAATTTACTGCGGCAGGCAAAGTACCGGGTAAAGATTACATCTGTGCACCAGCACCGGGCACTGATGGCCAATTCACTTTCAACATCGATAGCTTTGCGTTCTTTGAGCTGAGTGACAAAGAGAACCAAAAAGCGCAGCAAGACCTAGCGAAAACCATTCTTACCAAAGATTTCCAAGAAGTCTTCAACCTTAACAAGGGTTCTATCCCTGTACGTCTAGATATGGACATGTCTAAGTTCGACCAATGTGCGTTGGATTCAATGGCAACCTTCAAAGCGAGTGCGAAATCTGGCGATCTTGTTCCGAGTATGGCTCACGGCCTAGCGACAACAAGCTACGCTCAAGGCGCGATTTACGACGTGGTAACCAACTTCTTCAACGAAAAAGATGCCGATCCAAAACAAGCGGCGGCTAAGTTAGCGAAAGCTGTGAAAGCGGCTATCTAATCTAACTTGATAAGCGACACACAACGCACGTGAGTGACGGGTTGTGTTGCTTTACCAAACCCCCAGGGTGGGTAGGCTCGTAGGGAGTCTATCTACTCTTCACTCCCAATTCTGATATGCGTGATGCTGATGTGGTGCCGAAAGGTAAGCCATTGGCTCGATTGTGCAACAAGGATAAGTTATGGAGCATGTTTTGACTGAGTCGACTCCAAAACCCACAAGGAGCCAGCCTGCGCCCAAGCCTAGCTTTGCTGACAGGTTGCAACATTGGTTACCCAAGATTGTACTGGCGCCGACCGCGTTAGTGACCGTGGTGTGTATCTACGGCTATATATTCTGGACGGCGGCGCTGTCGTTTACGAATTCTCGATTTTTACCGAGCTTCAACTTTGTTGGTTTAGCTCAATATGAAAAGCTGATGGACAACGATCGCTGGATCACCTCAATCACCAACCTCGGTGTGTTTGGTTTTCTGTTCATGGCGATTGCTATCTTGTTGGGTGTGGGTTTGGCGGTATTGCTTGACCAGAACATCCGTCAAGAAGGCGCGATTCGTACCATTTATTTATACCCAATGGCCTTGTCATTCATCGTGACGGGTACCGCTTGGAAATGGATTCTCAATCCGGGTCTTGGCATTGAAAAACTGATGCAAGATTGGGGCTTTACCGACTTCAAATTCGATTGGTTAGTCGACTCTGAAATGTCGGTCTATACCTTGGTTATCGCAGCACTTTGGCAGTCGTCAGGCTTCGTGATGGCGATGTTCTTAGCCGGCCTTCGTGGCATTGATTCTTCAATCATCAAAGCGGCTCAAATTGATGGGGCAAGCTTACCCACTATTTATCTGAAAATCATTCTACCTTGCTTGCGCCCTGTGGTTTTCAGCGCGGTGATCATCACCTCACACATTGCGATTAAGAGTTTCGACCTTGTGACCGCGATGACAGCGGGTGGCCCAGGTTATTCATCGGATCTTCCTGCGTTATTCATGTACGCACACTCATTTACGCGTGGACAAATCGGCCTTGGTGCTGCCAGTGCCATGATGATGCTTGCTGGTATCTTAGCGATTCTCGTGCCTTATCTTTACTCTGAACTTAGGGAGAAAAAGTCATGATGAATAACATCAATTTTGCTCGAATCTTTATTTATTCAGCACTGCTTTTCTTCTGCTTGGTGTATCTAATGCCATTGTTTGTCATGGCGCTGACCTCATTCAAAACTCTGCCAGACATCAAGGCAGGTAACTTGATGAGCTTACCGAAAGAGTGGGTGTTTGATGCTTGGTATAAAGCGTGGGACACCGCCTGTACGGGCGTGAAATGTGAAGGCATCAAAGGCTACTTCTGGAACTCGTTCCAAATGGTGATTCCTGCGGTTGCGATTTCAACATTGCTCGGTGCATTCAATGGTTATGTAGTGACGAAATGGCAATTCCGAGGCTCGAATCTGTTCTTCAGCTTACTGTTGTTTGGTTGCTTCATTCCGTTCCAAGTGGTGCTACTACCAATGGCAACCATGCTCGGCAAGATGGGGCTAGCGAACACAACCATCGGCTTGGTGATTGTGCACGTTATCTACGGCATGGCGTTTACAACTCTGTTTTTCCGTAACTTCTACATCTCGATTCCGGATGAATTGATCAAAGCAGCAAAACTGGATGGTGCAGGCTTCTTTACCATTTTCTTCAAGATCTTATTACCGATCTCTACGCCTATCATCATGGTGACGGTGATCTGGCAGTTCACCGCAATCTGGAACGATTTCTTGTTCGGGGTGGTGTATTCCGGCTCAGAGACTCAGCCAATCACCGTAGCATTAAATAACTTAGTCAACACCAGCACGGGCGTTAAAGAATACAACGTTGATATGGCTGCCGCGATCATCGCCGCGCTGCCAACGCTGTTGGTGTATGTCTTCGCAGGAAAATATTTTGTTCGTGGCCTAACGGCAGGATCAGTAAAAGGATAATTACCCATGGCAACATTAGATTTAAAACAGATCCGTAAAACCTATCGCAACGCGGACAACGAAACGTTAAAGGGCATCGACATCAGTATCGATTCGGGGGAGTTCTTGATACTTGTCGGCCCTTCGGGGTGTGGAAAATCCACCCTAATGAACACCATTGCTGGGCTAGAAAATATTAGCTCGGGTGAAATCGTGATTGATGGTGTTGACGTGGCCCAGGTTGAACCTAAAGACCGCGACATCGCGATGGTATTCCAGTCGTACGCACTTTACCCAAACATGACGGTACGCGGCAATATCGCCTTCGGCTTGAAGATCCGCAAGATGCCACAAGACGAAATCGACGCAGAAGTGAATCGCGTCGCTGAAATGCTACAAATCGAACAACTGCTTGATCGTAAACCATCGCAGCTATCTGGTGGTCAGCGTCAACGTGTCGCTATGGGGCGCGCTTTGGCGCGTCGTCCTAAGCTGTATCTGTTCGATGAGCCGCTTTCTAACTTGGATGCCAAGCTACGTGTCGAGATGCGACACCAGATCAAACGTCTGCACCAAAAGCTGAACACCACCATTGTCTACGTGACCCATGACCAAATCGAGGCGATGACCTTGGCTGACCGTATTGCGGTGATGAAAGATGGTGAACTGCAGCAACTCGGTACGCCGCAAGAGATCTACACCAAGCCAAATAACATGTTCGTGGCGGGCTTTATGGGTTCACCATCTATGAACTTCATTAAGACCATGGTGGATTTGGATGATGAGCAGAATCCGATCATCAAAGTAACGGGTACAGCTGAGCAAGAGCACCACATTCGATTACCACAAAGCATGCGTGAGCAAGATGGCAAAGAAGTGGTGATTGGCCTGCGCCCTGAACATATTACCGAGCAGGAAAGTGAAGATGTGTCGGCAACGACCAAGCTAGACTTGCAGTTAGAAGTGCTAGAACCAACAGGGCCAGATACGATTGCGATGGTGAAAGTGAACGACCAAGAAGTGGCATGTCGCTTGTCGCCAGAATTTGAAGTGTCAGTTGGGCAAATGGCGCCGCTGCATTTTGACTTATCAAAGGCGGTATTCTTTGATGCTCAGACTGAAGCGAGAATTGATTTTTAGTTTTTGAGACAGTAGCTCAATGAGAGTCTAAGCTTAAGCAAAGGCAGTATCACTAATTACTAATAAGTAACGTGATGCTGTCTTTTTTGTTGTTTTAGCCTGTTTTATTTCCTCACGAAAACAGAGGGATAAACGAGATAAATGGATTAACTGCAATAATATCGCCAAATAGCCTCCGTTAGCTCTATAAAGCTGACCGAGAACAGCGTAGGATCGCGCTACTTTAGACCAAATACTAGGTTGCACATTAGTGCATAAACAGAAGAATACATGAAACTAACAGCAAAACCCTCAGCTAGTAACGCTTTACTTATTTCTATTACGACACCGGACTTCAAAGGTGACGAAGCAAAAGAGTCTCTTGCCGAACTTGCTCGCTTAGTAACAACCCTAGGGTTTAAAGTGGTCGGTACACAATCACAGCACCACAGTTCAACACAACGACAAAACGTGTTGGGCGCAGGTAAGCTTGCAGAAATTGCACACCTCACCGGTTACCAAGGTTCGATTGAAGAAGCAGAAGATGAAGATTTTATCGATGAATCTTTTGATTTTCGCGCTAGTATCGATGAATTAGATTTTGATGATCTTCCATCTGAAGATGTGGAGTTTGGTACTGCTGACGTAGTGGTATTCGACTGTGATTTGAGCCCATCTCAACTGCGTAATGTAGAAGCGCACTTGGGTGTCGAGGTATTTGACCGTACTGGTATCATCATCGAGATCTTTAGCCGCCATGCTCGTACTCGTACCGCACGTCTGCAAGTTGAAATCGCTCGCCTAAACTACTTAGTGCCTCGACTGCGTGAAACAGCCGACGGTGATAAAGAGCGTCAAATGGGTCAGGGTGCTGGTGAAACTTCATTAGAGCTAGACCGCCGTAAAGTACGTGACCAAATTGCTGCGCTTAAACGTGAGCTGGTTAGCGTACAGGACGAAATGAAGAACCGACGCACTCAGCGTTCGGAGCTTTTCACTGTTGCTCTGGTTGGCTACACCAACGCGGGTAAATCTTCGATGATGCGCGCTATGACCGCAACCGAAGTGAGCGGTGAAGATAAGCTATTCGCGACCTTAGATACCACGGTTCGTGCACTTCAGCCGATCACTCAGCCGCGTATCTTAGTGTCAGATACGGTGGGTTTCATCAAGAAACTGCCACACGATCTGGTTGCTTCATTCCACTCAACACTAGCAGAAGCGCATGATGCTTCATTGCTGCTTTATGTGGTTGATGCTTCTGATGTTTCATTCCGCGCACAGCTTGATGTGGTACACGAAGTATTAGCGCAAGTGGGCGTTGAAGGCAGCGAAAAACTATTGGTACTGAACAAGTGCGATAGATTGAGCGAAGAAGAACAGTTAGAGCTGATTGAAGAATTCCCAGATGCAATGCTGACCTCGACTCGTGACCCGCTCGATATCACCAAACTACACAAGTACATTGTGGGTGTGGCTGAACAAGGCATGATCGAAGAAGAGATCACGATTCCTTATTCTGGACAAGGCATTATCGGTGAGATTCGCTCAAACATGAGTGTGGTGAAGGAAGAATACGACTACGAATGCATCAAGCTTACTGTACGCTCAAGTGCAATTGATTTAGCGCGCTTGAAAAAGCGTATGCAGAAGTCTTGATCGTCTATCTAGTTTAGATAAGAACGTCCAAAGAAAAGTCGACCACGAGGTCTAATGCCGATCAGTTAAAGCCAAAGCGATCGGTTGAAGGATCCTTCAGAGCTGTCAAAATCCAAGTGTATTTAATGCACTTGGATTTTTTTATGGATGTTTTTCAAGCTCTAAACATAATTAATGATTGGAAACCTAGCAGCGTTGAGACTTTGTCTGACTTGCTTCCAATTGAACTCATTGACGAAGCCTATTCTCTTACTGATACTGTCACGATGAGAAAGAGGTAATTAACTTTAGAATCCATGGTGTGGCTGCTTGTTGGAATGGCTATCTATAACAGTAAATCCATGAAAGATTTAGTGAACCAACTTGATATTGTCGACCGTACAGGTAAAGCTTTTGTCGCACCGAGTGCGTTAACTCAACGTCGAAAGACGTTGGGTGAAGACGCAATTAAAGCGGTCTTTGAGCGAATGACTACGTCATGGTTAAACAGTGCAAAGTTACCCCAATGGAATGGATTAACGCTGCTTGGCGTCGATGGCGTTGTTTGGCGAACGCCCGATAACCCGCAAAATGAAAAGGCATTTTCTCGACAAAAAGGGACGCAATATCCGCAAGTGAGAATGGTCTGCCAAATGGAACTAAGCAGTCACATTATTACGGCCAGTGCATTTGATAATTACAATACAAACGAAATGATATTAGCTGAAAAACTGATAGAAACAACACCAAACCATAGCGTAACAATGTTCGATAAGGGGTTCTATTCTTTAGGTTTATTACATAAATGGCAAGACTCTGGCTCAGAGCGCCATTGGCTTATCCCCCTCAAGAAAAATACACAATATGACATTGTTCAATCTTTAGGGCGAAATGACAAACTTGTTCAATTACACAGTAATCCAAGAGCTAGAAAGCTATGGCCTGATTTACCAAAGTCGATAACCGCTCGACTTGTCACTCGTAAAATTAAAGGAAAAGACTACCAAGTATTAACCTCCATGACGGACTCCCTGCGTTACCCATCAAAAGATATTGCAGGCCTTTATGAGCATCGTTGGGAAATAGAGCTGGGCTACCGAGAGCAAAAACAATACATGCTTGGAAACCGTCTTACGCTGCGAAGTCGTTTACCAGAGCTGGTCAAGCAGGAGTTATGGGGCATCTTGCTTACTTACAATTTAATCCGATATCAGATGGTCGAGCTCTGCTTCAATTTAAAGGGAAATTACCTTCCTTATCAACTGAGTTTTAACGGCACGTTAGCTCATGTATCAGCGTTACTTGTAGGCTTACCTTATTCAACACCAGGCGCAATACCTCGTCAGCTAAAGGGGTTCCACAACATGGCTGAAAGCTTAATACTTGAAGGGCGAAGGGAAAGGACATTCCCTAGAAGAGTTAAACCCAGACCACAACGGTATGCTAAGAACAAAAATGCCGTTCACTCTTAAGTGAACGGCATTACTGCAGAGAGAGCGTTTTTTCGATCTTTGGGCGCTGAAGGAGTCGTATATCAAAGCGACAGGCAAGGGGCTAGCCACATCGTTGCGAAGCTTCTCGTTCGATTTCTCTAATTTGACCAAGCGAACATTTTTGACCAAGCAAGTAGTGGAACTCAGTTCGTCAGGCTTTCAATCAGGCTTGTATCGCGAAATCAGGCTACATAGCGGGATTGGGTTGAATTTGGATTCTGCTCAACAAGACGATAGTTCTACAGATTGGCAGTGTTGCTTAGGGCGGCTGGATGAACAGTATCGCTTTGCGGTGACGCTTGGCGGGAATTTGCTCCCCATGCAGATAGAGATGAGAACCTTTTCGTCGTCTCATCTCTTTACGTCTATGTGGATAAAATAAAGTTAGCTCGACTCTCCAAGCATCGCTTTTAATACTTCTGCGGGTACAGGCTGAAGTTGTTTGTCTTTATCTAGGCAAACCATCTCGATATCACCAATCACGGCAGGTTTGGTTGCATCTTTACGCCATACCTCTTGTCGCCATAAGGTTTTGTATTTGCCATCGAGCTCAAAAGAGGTTCGGATATCGCAGATCTCTGCGAACTCAACGCCGTCTTGAAAGGTCATATTGGCTTTATACACCGCAAACCCCAGTCCATGTTCATTCCACAACTCTGCCAGTTTATCGCTGCCCAACACATGCTCGCGCGCACGCTCAAAGTATTTAAGAAAGTTAGGGTGATAAACCACACCTGAGTGATCGGTATCTTCGTAGTAAATCTGTACTGGGTGATGGTAGATCTGACTCATGGGTAGCAACTCTTGGTAAGTAGTGGATCAGTAAATCTGACTAAGTTGTGCAGCACTCTACAGGATAGGTTGAAATTACTTCAAGGCATCATCGTGAAAGGGGCTTTTGGTCAGACCTCATTTATCACTGATGCTTTGGTCAACTCCCACCCATTTACAAATATTCTATGTGTCATTTTCCACCCATTAATTTTTGTAGCGAGTTAGCGACAACTGCAGGCAGATCTGATGAAGCCTTGCGGTTAAAGGCTTGTTAATGAATTGTGTCAATATGGCGCGCTAATTGCCTTAGTGAAAGCACGCAGTTCCCATTGAAGGGCTGCTTTGTTTACTAAGGAGAATAATAATGTTTAAGCCTCTTACCCTGCTGTCTGTATCTGCTCTGGCGCTCACAAGTTTTAATGCTGCTGCAAACTGTGACCCTGGTGAAATCGTGATTAAATTCAGTCATGTAACCAATACCGACAAGCACCCGAAAGGCATTGCCGCTTCTTTACTGGAAGAGCGAGTAAACACGGAAATGAATGGCAAAGCTTGTATGCAAGTTTTCCCTAACTCAACACTTTACGATGATAATAAGGTACTGGAAGCCCTATTAAATGGTGATGTTCAAATGGCGGCACCATCGCTGTCTAAATTTGAGAAGTTCACTAAGAAATACCGCATTTTTGACCTTCCTTTCCTATTTGAAGACGTAGAAGCCGTTGACCGTTTCCAAAACTCAGAATCTGGCGAAAAACTGAAGAATGCAATGAAGCGTCGTGGCTTACAAGGTCTAGCGTTTTGGCACAATGGCATGAAACAGATGTCGGCGAATAAACCTCTTATCAACCCTGAAGATGCGGAAGGTTTGAAATTCCGTGTTCAAGCATCAGACGTATTGGTGGCTCAGTTTGAACAACTAGGTGCTAACCCACAGAAGATGTCTTTTAAAGAAGTATACGGCGGCCTGCAAACTAAGGTTATCGATGGCCAAGAGAACACATGGTCAAACATCTACGGTAAGAAGTTCTTTGAAGTACAAGACGGCGTAACTGAAACCAATCACGGTATCTTGGATTACTTAGTTGTAACGTCAAACGACTTCTGGAAAGACCTACCTGAAGATGTACGTACACAGCTTGGTACTATCGTTCAAGAAGTCTCTGAAACACGTAATGCAGAATCTTCAAAAGTTAACCTAGCGAACAAAAATAACATCATCGAAGCCGGTGGTGAGGTTCGTACACTTACGCCTGAACAGCGTGAAGCATGGGTAGCAGCACTTCAACCAGTATGGAAGAAGTTTGAAAAAGACATCGGTTCAGACCTTATCGATGCAGCGTTAGCTTCAAACCAATAACACCGCTAAGGGAGTGGCGTGCATTTCGCCACTCCTTATTAAAATAACTATAAGCGGAGTCAATTATGGATAATCCTCAAATGGAACAACCAAATTCTAGCGAATCAGCACTGGAAACCTCTCTTTTTTCCAAAGTCGGAAGAGTTACGGATGTGATTGAAGAGTCATTAATCGCATTTTTCCTTGGCGCAATGACGCTACTTACTTTTGCCAATGTGGTATTCAGATACGCATTTAATGGCAATATATTGTGGGCACTAGAACTGACTGTGTTCATGTTCGCTTGGATGGTGTTAGTAGGCGCATCTTATGGCGTTAAAAAACACTTTCACATTGGCGTTGATGTCATTATTAACCTTGCCCCAGAAAAGCTACGTAAAGTGTATGCGTTAATCGCCGTTGCAAGCTGCCTGGCCTTTTCAATCTTACTTCTTATAGGTTCTTGGAATTACTGGTACCCGTTCGCGACTGAGCGCGCTTGGTACGAGACCGATGATATTCCAATGCCCGAGATGCTTCAGTTTCTTGCTGGCTGGCTGAATGAAGGCGAGCGATACGAGAAACTGCCACGTTTTATTCCTTATATGGCGCTGCCGATTGGTATGGCAATGCTGACGTTCCGATTCATCCAAATCGCTTATCAAGTGGCGACGGGCAAGCTTGACCGCATGATTGCAGGTCATGAAGCCGAAGAAGAGCTGGATGCATTGAAAGCTGATGTGTTAGCGGGTTCTGATGAAGACGCGACAGCGGTATTGAATTCGACTAAGCAAAACAAGGCGAACGAGTCGGGTACAAAATCTAACGGTAAGGAAGACTAATCATGGCAATGTTATTTCTATTTTTAATGGTAATTGCTTTCATGTTGGTCGGTGTACCAATTGCGATTTCCCTTGGTTTATCGAGCGTCATATTCTTGTTGATGCACTCTGATGCGTCACTAGCTTCGGTTGCACAAACGCTGTTTAATGCATTTGCAGGCCACTACACACTCTTAGCGATCCCTTTCTTTATCTTGGCCTCTAGCTTCATGTCCACAGGTGGTGTGGCGAAACGTATTATCCGTTTTGCTATCGCAATGGTCGGCTGGTTCCGCGGCGGTTTAGCGATGGCGTCGGTTGTGGCATGTATGATGTTCGCAGCGTTATCTGGATCGTCTCCAGCAACGGTAGTAGCAATCGGTAGTATTGTTATCGCTGGTATGATCAAAAACGGCTACACAAAAGAATTCGCGGCAGGGGTTATCTGTAATGCGGGTACTTTGGGTATCTTGATTCCACCATCCATCGTTATGGTTGTTTACGCTGCGGCGACGGATGTATCTGTAGGTCGCATGTTCCTCGGTGGCGTTATTCCTGGCCTGTTGGCCGGTGTGATGTTGATGATTGCTATCTACATTGCAGCACGTATTAAGAAGATTCCTGCACAGCCTTTTGTGGGCTGGAGTGAGATGTTCGCAGCAGCAAAAGACGCAAGTTGGGGTCTGCTACTGATTGTCATCATTTTGGGTGGTATCTACGGCGGTATCTTTACACCGACGGAAGCGGCGGCTGTTGCAGCGGTATACGCGTTCTTTATTGCCAACTTTATCTACAAAGATATGGGGCCGTTTGCGGACAAGAAGAATACAAAGCCTGCTTTGGTTAAAGTGTTCCAAACCTTCTTCCATAAAGATACCAAAGACACGCTCTATGATGCAGGTAAGCTGACGATCATGCTGCTGTTTATCATTGCCAATGCTCTGATTCTTAAGCATGTACTGACAGAGGAACGCATTCCTCAGATGATCACTGAGTCTATGCTTTCTGCAGGCTTGGGTCCGATCACCTTCTTGATTGTGGTGAACGTTCTACTCTTGATTGGTGGGCAGTTCATGGAGCCATCAGGTTTGCTGATCATCGTTGCGCCGTTGGTATTCCCAATTGCAATTGCACTGGGTATCGACCCAATTCACCTAGGTATCATGATGGTGGTGAACATGGAGATAGGGATGATAACGCCGCCTGTTGGGCTCAATTTGTTTGTGACCGCCGGGGTCGCGAAGATGTCGATGATGAACGTGGTAAAAGCAGCGTTGCCGTGGGTTGGCGTGATGTTCTTGTTCTTGATTATCGTAACTTACGTACCTTGGGTATCAACATGGTTACCGACCACCTTGATGGGACCAGAGATCATAACCAAGTAGCTATTTGAGTCATTCACTGACATGGAATTTAATCCATAAAAAATGAGGAGGTCGCTAGACCTCCTCATCTATATTTCTGCCACGATTTGAATGAGGCTTTATCTGCTCATACAAAGCGCGTTTTGCCTCTAATTCTGGCGTGTGTAGATCGACATGATTGTCAGCATAAAAAATACCATCTATCTCGAAAGTATCGGTAATCGATGGCACTTTTGTTTTCTCACCCATAACCACTTCCTTATTATATTTATTGCATAACATCCTGTTGTCGAAATAAGTATAGGTGATCTTGCTCCCAAATCTAATTTAGTTTGGTTCTACCTTATAAGATTCTTTCGTTAGCTGGTGCTTTTGCATCTTATCGTAGAGGGTTTTCCTCGGTAATTGCAGCCTCTCCATGGTCTCTTTTATACTGCCATTGCATTCAATAAGTGCCTGCTTCAACGTGTTTTTTTCAAAGTCAGATACCAATTCTGCCAAAGACAGTTCTTGAGTAGTTTCAGTGGCGCTGTCTGATAAGTGAGAAAGCTTACCTAAAAGTACAAAACGCTCTGCAGTATTACGTAATTCTCGAACATTTCCCGGCCAATCATGAGCCAAAAGTGCGTGCAGCTCCTTTTGTGGAAGGGCAGGGGCAGTCTTGCCATAACGCGCCGCAGCGACCAGTAAGAAGTGGTGGAAGAGTGCTGGGATATCTTCTTGTCGGCTTCTTAACGGCGGTAAATCTAAGGTCACAACATTGAGTCGATAATAGAGATCTTGGCGGAAAGAGCCTTCTTCAGCGGCTTTCTTTAGGTCGACTTTGGTTGCTGCTATCACTCGAATATCTAGTGGCACTAAACCGTTTGAACCAACTCGCTCAATAACGCGTTCTTGTAAGACGCGTAATAGGCGAATTTGTGCCTGCATCGGCATGGATTCAACTTCATCTAAGAATAGAGTTCCGCCTTGAGCAAACTCGAATTTACCCACTCGCATGCTTTCTGCGCCCGTGAATGCCCCTTTTTCATGGCCATACAGTTCACTCTCAATCAGGTTTTCAGGAACAGCACCACAGTTGACCGCGACAAAGTTTTGCTCTCGACGGCTGCTTTGTTCATGCAGAGAACGTGCTACTAACTCTTTACCTGTACCTGTCTCGCCAAACAATAATATATCGGCATTGGTGTCGGCAATATGGGTGATGATGGAGCGCAGCTCAGTCATGGATTGCGTATCACCAATGATTCTAGGGCCGAGTGCTTGGCTGGCTTTGAGTGAACGTTTTAACTCAAGGTTCTCTAGTGTGAGCTGACGTTTTTCTATCGCTCGCTTAGTGGTTTCGATTAGGCGTTCATTAGCGAAAGGTTTTTCAATGAAGTCATAGGCGCCGTATTGGATGGCTTGAACGGCCATTGAAATATCGCCGTGACCAGTAATCATGATCACGGGGATCTCTTTGTCTTTGTGCATCACGGTGTTGAGCAGATCATGCCCGGATAGACCTGGTAGACAGATATCAGTGATGATCACGTGAGGTAAGCCGTTTTCTTGAATCGCGAGCAGAGCAGACTCCGCATCGGGAAAGAATTCGGCATCAATGTCGGCGAGCTCGAAGCTCTGTTCAATCGCCATTCTTAGATCGGATTCATCATCAATGAAATAGACGTGACACATAGTGATTCCTTTACTTCTTTGTATTCTGGTTATTGCTGAGTTTTTGTTTGCTGTTCATGTCCAACAAGGGGCAACTCTATGCTGATTCGAGCACCGCCTTGAGGGCTACTACCGGTAACGAGCTTGCCATTTATTCCGTTGATTATTTGTTGAGAAATCGATAGCCCAAGTCCAAGTCCGTTTTTCTTGGTGGTATGGAAGGGTTCAAAAAAGTTTCCGCTAGAAGGGGAGGTGAAGCCGGGGCCGTTATCATCGACATGAATTAGCAAGGTATTGGCTTGTTGATGGTCGGACTCTCTAATCTCTAACAGAATAGCTAATTGTTTGTCATCTTGTTGTTCCACCGCCTGAATCGCGTTGGTCAGCAGGTTAATGATCACCTGTTCCAGTTGAATGGCGTTGGCGAGCACGCAAGCATCAAAGGTCTCAGGGAGTTCGTTGACCTTAACTCGCTCGCTCTTGAGTTGTGGCTTCATCAGCTCTTTCGATGAATGTAAAACTGGGAGTATTTGTAAGGTGTGTAGCTCTTCCGCAGTAGATTTTTTGGCGAACGAGCGAAGCTGGTGGCTGATTTTCGCCATACGATCAGTGAGTGCCGAGATTCGCGATAGATTGTCATCGACACGATCGGTTTTTTCTTTGGCAAGAAACAATCGGCCGTTGTCGGCATAACTGCGAATCGCGGCAAGCGGGTTATTCAGTTCGTGACTGATGCTCGCTGACATCTGCCCTAGCACTGCTAGTTTGGCGGCTTGGATGAGCTCGTCTTGGGTTTGCCTCAGAACATGCTCGGTTTCGATACGGTGTTTGATCTCAACATGTAACTCCGATGTACGTTCAAGCACTTGAAATTCGAGTTTTTGCTTGGCTTCGGATTGCAGCCTGTCTATCTGTGCTCGTCTTTGTTGTCTATGGTGGTTGAGCTGCATTGTTAGATAAATAATCGCAAAGATTAGGCTCAAAACCACAAGGTAAGCAACCAAGTCCCACCAAACTAAGTGGGTTGGAGAAAATACCCGTATGGTGAGTCTTGGTTCGGCTAGGAAACGCGAAGAACTAAAGAACTGCTCTTGGACGAGTTTGTGTGGCGACTCAATACGACTGGTGGCACTGTCTAAATCGCCGGAGAAGTGCAGGCTTTCTATTTTTGTATCGAGATACTGCCTGCTTTCTTGAATTCGAGTGTGTTGTACTTCGCTTAGCGGCTGAAGGCTTTTGAACAGCCACTCAGGGTTACTCGACATAAATACAATTTGATCTTTATCGTCAGCAACAAAAAAACTCTGTTTGCCTTTCCAACTTGCTTCAATCAGCGATAAATCCATCTTTACGACAATGACGCCAATAATCTCGGCGGCATAGGAGACGGGGTAAGAATAATAATAGCCTCGCTTTCCAGAGGTTGAACCTAGCGCAAAATATTGATTTTCATTGCCAATAATCGCTTCTTGAAAGTAGGGGCGGAAAGCAAAGTTACGACGAATAAAAGAACGCGGTTGATTCCAGTTACTGGCTGCAATGGTGGTGCCGATACTGTCTAGTAGGTAGGTGTCGGATGCTTGAATCACCGAGTTTACGTGCTCTAGATAACGATTAGTGAGTTCGATTTGCGCAGAGTTACTTGGAGAGTGCAGGGCATCGACCAGCTCTTTGTCTTTTGAAAGCAGCTCGGGAATGTGCGCGAACTTATCCAATTGGCTTGAAATATGAACAGAAAAGCGGTCCAGCTTAGATTGATGATCATTTAACAAACTTTCATGGCTCGTGCTCCACACCCAATGACCGCCAAACACCATCAGTAAACTGTATGTGACCATTAACAGTATTGGGATTTTAAAAGCTTGAAACATGAAGGCTCTCCGCTGATTTCTTTGGTAAACAATCAAGCCTGTCTTCTCTCGTTTATGGTAGCAAATAGCGGTAGTTTTTGCTGAAAGCAGAGAGTGAACAGATGGATGTAGGTTAAGGGTTTGTAACGGGGATTGTTGAAAAAGTTATCGACTCTGAGGGGTAAAACAAGAGCAAGATCTCTTTTTAAGGTTTTTAGCAAAAAAAGCCCTCGATTCCCTTGAAAAAGTCGCTATTGTCCCCATTTCTGTTGTGCTAAGTGATGATTTGATCGTTTTTGTATCACTTAGTTGGACGAATTTAGAGCATTCATCATCATGCAGAGGTGAACGGCTCGACAGAGATTAAACAGATCGCTAGAATGTCGCGTCTAAAATTTCTGTCCTGAGGCTAATCGGAGATACCTTTCTTGTTTCTGAAAACAAGCTTTATTGCGTTTTAATCGACGTGTGAAGAACGAAGATATCGCTGATTAGTCTGGTGTTTGGTTGAATAATCAATTCAGACATCAATGCTCGATTTTAAATTAGGTGTTCGGATAGAGCACTACACAAGGATGCAGCCAACAACGTCTGCTTTTGAATTAAAGCTAAGTTACGGCTCATATGCTCAGATTACTGAGCCAGTTTTGAGGTTTATATAATGCAAGTTACTGTTGAAACGCTAGAAGGCCTAGAGCGCCGTCTTAATATTACTGTTCCTGCTGCTAACATCGAAGATGCAGTTACAGCTGAACTACGCAACATCGCGAAAAACCGTCGTTTCGATGGTTTCCGTAAAGGCAAAGTGCCAATGAAGATGGTTGCTAAAATGTACGGCAAAGCAGTACGTCAAGACGTGATGGGCGAAGTAATGCAACGTCACTTCATCGAAGCGATCGTTAAAGAGAAAATCAACCCAGCTGGCGCACCTACTTTCGCACCAGTTGAAAACAACGAAGGCGCTGACCTAGTATTCAACGCAACTTTTGAAGTTTACCCAGAAGTTGAGCTGAAAGGTCTAGAAAACATCACTGTTGAGAAACCAGCAGTAGAAGTTAAAGAAGCTGACGTTGAAGAGATGATCGAAACTCTACGTAAGCAACAAGCAACTTGGACTGAAGTTGAAGCTGCTGCTGACGCTGGTTCTCGTGCAACTATCGACTTCGTTGGTTCTATCGACGGTGAAGAGTTCGAAGGCGGTAAAGCTGAGAACTTCCCACTAGAGATGGGCGCTGGTCGCATGATCCCTGGTTTTGAAGACGGTATCGTTGGTAAAACAGCAGGTATGGAATTCGAAATCGACGTAAACTTCCCAGAAGATTACCACGCTGAAAACCTAAAAGGTAAAGCAGCTAAGTTTGCAATCAAAGTAAACAAAGTTGAAGCTCG
This sequence comes from Vibrio sp. 10N.222.55.A1, assembly GCF_041473835.1. Taxonomy (NCBI): domain Bacteria; kingdom Pseudomonadati; phylum Pseudomonadota; class Gammaproteobacteria; order Vibrionales; family Vibrionaceae; genus Vibrio; species Vibrio sp. 10N.222.55.A1. Next base: position 46,413 of record NZ_JBFRSX010000052.1, read on the forward strand.
TGAACTTCCAGAACTAAACGAAGAATTCGTTGCTAAGTTCGGCGCAACTGACGGCGTTGAAGGTCTTAAAGCTGAAGTTCGTAAGAACATGGAGCGTGAGCTTAAGCAAGCTGTTAAGAACCGCATCAAAGAGCAAGCTATCGACGGTCTAGTTAACGAAAACAACATCGACGTACCTTCTGCTCTAATCGATCAAGAGATCGGTGTTCTACGTCAACAAGCTGCTCAACGTTTCGGTGGCAACACTGAAGCTGCTGACCAACTTCCACGTGAGCTGTTCGAAGAGCAAGCTAAACGTCGCGTAGTTGTAGGTCTTCTACTTGGTGAAGTAATCAAGACTGAAGAGCTAAAAGCTGACGACGAGAAAGTTAAAGCTATCATCGAAGAGATGGCTACAGCATACGAAGATCCAACAGAAGTTATTGCTTACTACGAGCAAAACGAGCAAATGATGAACAACATGCGCAACGTTGCTCTAGAAGAGCAAGCTATTGATGCAATCATCGCTAAAGCTCAAGTTTCTGATAAAGAAGTTAGCTTCAACGAGCTAATGAATCAGCAACCTGCTTAATATAGTAATATCTGACGTAGAAGGTTGACGTACGGTCAACAATTCTGCTAACAATGGTCCGTATGATTTAATCATTCGGGCCATTTATTTTAGGGACATAAGAATATGAGCTACCAAGAAAAAAATACAATGCCATCGATTATGGACGCACTAGTTCCTATGGTGGTTGAACAGACTTCCCGTGGTGAACGTTCTTACGATATTTATTCTCGTCTATTAAAAGAACGTATCATTTTCTTAACAGGTCAAGTGGAAGACCACATGGCAAATCTTGTCGTGGCTCAACTGCTTTTCTTGGAATCAGAAAACCCAGACAAAGATATCTATCTTTACATCAACTCACCTGGCGGTAGCGTAACAGCAGGCATGTCTATCTACGACACAATGCAGTTCATCAAGCCAAACGTGAGCACAGTATGTATGGGTCAAGCTTGCTCTATGGGTGCATTCTTACTAGCGGGTGGTACTCCTGGTAAGCGTCACGTGCTTCCAAACTCACGTGTAATGATTCACCAGCCACTTGGCGGTTTCCAAGGCCAAGCGTCTGATATTCAAATTCACGCGCAAGAGATCCTAACGATCAAACAAAAGCTAAACAAACTATTGGCAGAGCACACAGGTCAGCCTCTAGAAGTTGTTGAGCGCGATACAGATCGTGATAACTTCATGTCTGCTGATCAAGCAGTAGAATACGGCTTGGTGGATTCAGTTCTTAATCACCGCGGTCAATAATTGCAGGGCAATTGTTTAACGCAAAGTGATTCAAATTGATATACACTCAAGCATAGAGAGTTAAGGCTAAGAGGTTAGCGAATGACAGATAAAAGCAAAGAGGGTGGTAGCGGTAAACTGCTTTACTGCTCTTTCTGTGGCAAAAGCCAACACGAAGTTCGCAAGTTAATCGCAGGTCCTTCTGTTTACATTTGTGATGAATGTGTCGATCTTTGTAACGACATTATTCGTGAAGAAATTAAAGATGTTCTTCCTAAGAAAGAATCGGAATCGCTGCCAACGCCGCGTGAGATTCGTGAGCATCTTGACGACTATGTAATCGGTCAAGAATACGCGAAGAAAGTGCTAGCAGTTGCAGTTTATAACCACTACAAGCGTTTACGTAATGGTGATACGACAGCTGAAGGCGTAGAGCTAGGTAAGAGTAACATTCTTCTTATCGGTCCTACTGGTAGTGGTAAAACACTACTGGCTGAAACATTGGCTCGTTTCCTAGACGTTCCTTTCACAATGGCAGACGCAACAACACTAACCGAAGCGGGTTACGTGGGCGAAGATGTTGAAAACATCATCCAGAAGTTGCTTCAGAAATGTGATTACGACGTAGCGAAAGCGGAACGCGGCATTGTTTACATCGATGAAATCGACAAGATTTCTCGTAAAGCTGAAAACCCATCAATCACGCGTGACGTGTCTGGTGAAGGTGTACAGCAAGCTCTACTAAAACTTGTTGAAGGTACAGTTGCTTCAGTTCCACCTCAAGGTGGTCGTAAGCATCCACAGCAAGAGTTCTTGCAAGTGGACACGTCTAAGATCCTATTTATCTGTGGTGGTGCGTTTGCAGGCCTAGATAAAGTGATTGAGCAACGTGTAGAAACAGGTTCAGGTATCGGCTTCGGCGCAGAAGTGCGTTCGAAAGACGAAACTAAAACTATCGGTGAATTGTTCACTCAAGTAGAACCTGAAGATCTAGTGAAGTATGGTCTAATTCCTGAATTCATTGGTCGTCTACCTGTTACAACAACACTGACAGAGCTTGATGAAGAAGCGCTAATCCAAATCCTTTGTGAGCCAAAGAATGCACTGACAAAACAATACGCTGCATTATTTGAGCTTGAGGATACAGAGCTAGAATTCCGTGAAGACGCTTTACGTGCCATTGCTAAGAAAGCAATGAACCGTAAAACGGGTGCTCGTGGTCTACGCTCTATCTTGGAGGGTGTTCTACTAGAAACTATGTACGAACTGCCATCTTCAACTGATGTAAGCAAGGTTGTGATTGATGAGTCGGTAATTAATGGTGAGTCAGAACCACTATTAATTTACAGCAACTCAGATAACCAAGCAGCTGTTGCAGAGTAGGTCTTTTTTAGACAAGTCACTCAAATTGAAAAAGGAGGTAAGCAATTACCTCCTTTTTTTTATTCTTCCATTGAATCCAGTCGTTTAAGCCCCATATACTGCTTTATAAGTTAAAGCGGAAGAGAGAAATATATGAACTTGGAACGTTCCGAGCGTATCGAAATCCCCGTGCTACCTCTACGTGATGTAGTGGTTTACCCACACATGGTTATTCCATTGTTTGTTGGTCGTGAAAAATCGATTACTTGCCTTGAATCGGCAATGGAAGCTAACAAACAAGTACTACTTGTAGCGCAGAAAGAAGCGGACACTGATGAGCCTTCAATTGACGACCTATTTAAAGTAGGTACTGTCGCTACCATTCTTCAGTTACTAAAGCTCCCTGATGGTACTGTTAAAGTGCTTGTCGAAGGTCAGCAGCGTGCAAAAATTCACCAATTCAAAGAAAGTGAGTTTTTCTTAGCGGACGCAGAATACGTTGTAACCTCAGAACTTGACGAAAAAGAACAAGAAGTGGTTGTTCGCAGCGCGATCAATCAATTCGAAGGCTTTATTAAGCTGAACAAAAAGATTCCACCAGAAGTTCTAACATCTCTGAACGGTATTGATGAGGCAGCTCGCCTTGCTGATACGATTGCTGCACACATGCCACTTAAACTGGTAGACAAGCAGCACGTTCTAGAAATCTTAGATGTGACTGAACGTCTGGAATTCTTGATGGGCCAAATGGAGTCAGAAATTGACATCTTGCAAGTTGAAAAACGCATTCGTGGCCGCGTTAAGAAGCAAATGGAAAAATCTCAGCGTGAGTACTACCTGAATGAGCAAATGAAAGCGATTCAGAAAGAACTTGGCGAGATGGACGACGCTCCTGATGAATTCGAGACTCTGAAGAAGAAGATCGAAGACTCCAAGATGCCTCAAGAAGCTCGTGAAAAAACCGAGCAAGAACTGCAAAAACTGAAAATGATGTCGCCAATGTCTGCTGAAGCAACAGTAGTACGTAGCTACATTGATTGGATGGTGGGCGTTCCTTGGGCTAAGCGTTCAAAAGTGAAAAAGAATCTAGCGAAAGCGGAAGAGATCTTAAACGAAGACCACTACGGCTTAGAGCGTGTTAAAGAACGTATTCTTGAATACTTGGCAGTACAAAACCGTATCAACAAGCTAAAAGGCCCAATCCTTTGTCTTGTTGGTCCTCCTGGTGTAGGTAAAACCTCGCTAGGTCGTTCGATTGCTGCGGCAACGGGTCGTAAGTACACGCGTATGGCACTTGGTGGCGTTCGTGATGAAGCTGAGATTCGTGGTCACCGTCGTACGTACATCGGTTCACTTCCGGGTAAACTGATCCAGAAGATGTCTAAAGTTGGTGTTAAGAACCCACTGTTCCTATTAGATGAGATCGATAAGATGTCTTCTGATATGCGTGGCGACCCATCTTCAGCACTTCTAGAAGTTCTAGATCCAGAACAAAACAACGCATTTAACGATCACTACCTAGAAGTAGATTACGATCTGTCAGATGTTATGTTCGTGGCAACATCGAACTCGATGGACATTCCTGGGCCTCTACTGGACCGTATGGAAGTGATTCGTCTATCTGGTTACACAGAAGATGAGAAGCTGAACATTGCTAAGAGCCATTTACTGGACAAGCAAGTTCAACGCAACGGTCTTAAGCCTCATGAAATTGAGATTGAAGACTCTGCAATCATCGGCATCATTCGTTACTACACGCGTGAAGCGGGTGTACGTAGCCTAGAGCGTGAAATCTCAAAGATCTGTCGTAAAGCAGTGAAGAACATCTTGCTAGACAGCGATCTTAAGTCTGTAACGGTTAACATTGATAACCTGAAAGAGTACTTAGGTGTTCAACGCCACGACTTCGGTAAAGCGGATGAAAGCAACCGTATCGGTCAAGTAACAGGCCTAGCGTGGACTCAAGTGGGTGGTGATCTACTGACTATCGAGACCGAAGCAATGCCGGGCAAAGGTAAGCTAACGCAAACTGGCTCACTTGGCGACGTGATGAAAGAGTCGATTCAAGCGGCAATGACAGTGGTTCGTTCTCGTGCTGAAAAACTGGGTATCAACTCAGATTTCTACGAAAAACGTGACATTCACGTTCACGTACCAGAAGGTGCTACACCGAAAGATGGCCCGAGTGCGGGTATCGCAATGTGTACTGCACTTGTCTCTAGCTTGACGGGTAACCCGGTTAAAGCAGAGGTCGGTATGACAGGTGAAATTACCCTTCGTGGTGAAGTTTTACCTATCGGTGGCTTGAAAGAAAAACTGCTTGCTGCACACCGTGGCGGCATCAAAACTGTACTGATCCCTAAAGACAATGAGCGTGATTTGGAAGAGATTCCAGACAACGTAATCGCTGACTTGAAGGTGATCCCGGTTCAGTGGATTGATGAAGTACTCAAAGTCGCGCTAGAACGAGATCCGTCAGGGGTCGAGTTTGACGTGAAAAAATAGTGATGCATAGCAAAAATAAGTAAAGAATTACGCTGATAGGCCCGAAAAGGCTTGTCAGCGTTTTTTTTGGACGCTAAGTTATTGATCAAAGCGGCAGCCCTTTTGCAATAAGGCTTGCGGCTAAATTAAAACCAAAATGGAACGTACAGTCATCAGAAGTAGTCACAGATGACACATAGGGGAAAAACAGTGAATAAAACACAACTAGTAGAATCAATCGCAGAAAACGCAGACATCTCTAAAGCTTCAGCTGGCCGCGCTCTAGACGCATTCATCGAAGCAGTTGGCACAACGCTACAATCTGGTGACCAAGTTGCACTTGTTGGCTTTGGTACTTTCAGTGTTCGTACTCGTGCTGCTCGTACAGGTCGTAACCCAAAAACTGGTGAAGAGATCCAAATCGCAGAAGCTAAAGTACCTGGCTTCAAAGCGGGTAAAGCACTTAAAGACGCATGTAACTAATTTTCACTGCTGAAACCTCCATTTAAGAGGGGAAGGCAGTAAAATGCGTTTACTGTTTGAAAAATGATGTTTCATTCTTAAACAGTATGTGTACAAAGCACATTGAACTTATTTAAATTATGCGCATCCTACTGATGCGCATTTCTTTTTCTGATAATATCGCGTGAATAGATTTTTATTTTGAAGCCAATGCTTCATATCCGGAGAGCACTTAAATTATGATGGATCGATTACGCGAAGGCGTGAATAGCATCGCGGTAAAAATTATCCTTGGGTTGATTATCCTGTCATTCGTATTCGCAGGTGTAGGCAGCTACATCACCGGTGGCGGTAACAACGCAGCAGCTAAAGTTGGCAACACAGAAATTGCTCGTGGTGAGTTCGAACAGGCTTACCAAAACGAACGTAATCGTATGCAGTCTCAACTTGGCGATTACTTCGCGCAAATGCTTGCAGACCCTGCTTACGTAGAGTCTTTCCGTAAATCAGTACTTGATCGCATGATCAATGACGTACTGCTTGAGCAGCAAGCTGAGTCTCTAGGCCTACGAATCAGTGATTCTCAAATCCGCACCATGATTCTAGAAATGCCTCAGTTCCAAACGGCGGGTCAATTCGACCAAGAAGTTTACCAATCGGCACTACGTCGTGCAGGTTTCAGCGCAGAGAGCTTCGCTGAATACATGCGTCGTGACCTTATGCGCAACCAGCTTGTGACTGCACTTCAAGGCAGTGAATTCGTTCTTCAGGGCGAAATCGATACTCAGAGCAAGCTTATCGCACAAACTCGTGACATTCGCACAGTGACACTGTCTGTTGCTGACCTTGCAAAAGACATCGAGTTAACTGACGAGCAAATCGAACAGTACTACCAAGAGAACCCAGCAGCTTACACTCGTCCAGAGCAAGCTAAGGTATCTTACATTGAGCTTTCTGCTGAAGCGCTTAAGTCTCAGCTTGAAGTAAGCGATGAAGAAGCACAGAAATACTACCAAGAGCACCTAGACAAGTACTCAACGGAAGAGCAACGTAAAGTTAGCCACATCCTAGTTCAAGGCGATGACGAAGCGAAAGCTCAGGCAATCCTAGACGAGCTAAATGCAGGCGCTGATTTTGCTACGCTAGCGGAAGAGAAATCTGACGACTTCGGTAGTGCAGACGTTGGCGGTGATCTAGGTTGGATTGAGCGCGATGTTATGGACCCTGCATTCGAAGACGCGGCTTTCGCTCTTGAGAATATTGGCGATACTACTGGCCTAGTTAAATCTGATTTCGGCTACCACATCATCAAGCTAGACGAACTAAAAGCGTCTCAAGCTCAGCCTTACATTGAAGTAGCGGCAGAGATTAAGACAGAGCTTCTAGACCAACACGCAGTTGATCAGTTCTACGAGCAACAAACTGAGCTAGAAAAAGTAGCGTTTGAATTCCCAGATTCTCTAGATGATTCTGCAGAAGCTATCAACGCGAAGATCACAACGACAGATTTCATCTCTCAAGTTGACGCTCCAGAAGTTCTGATGACGCCTGCAGTTATGCAAGCTATCTTGAGCCCTGAAGTGAAAGAAGACGGTCTAAACTCGGAAGTTATCGAAGTTGCACCTGAGCACGTAATTGTTGTTCGTGTAGAAGAGACTCGTGATGAGACAGTTCTTCCTCTAGCTGAAGTGAAAGATCAAGTTGTCGCTGCACTGTCTGCTGTACAAGCAGAGCAGCAAGCGGTTGAGCTAGGTGTTTCTCTAGTGAACGAACTTGAGCAAGGCAATGAAGCAGTACTAGCGGACAACAACCTTGAGTTCACTGAACTTGAAACGATTGACCGTAACTCGCCATTAGCGGCATCTGTATTCGCTCTAGCGAAACCAGAAGCAGGTCAAGCTGTGTTCGGTCAATCTAAAGACCAAGACGGTAATATCGTTGTTGTTGAGCTTTCTAAAGTAACGGCTGAGATCAACCCAGCCTACAGCACTCAAATTGGTGCACAGTTGGAGCGAGTTGGTAACCAGCAAGACCTGACTAACGTATTAAACGTACTTCGTAAAAACGCAGACGTTGAATACTACGTAGTGGGTCAAGGTCAGTAAGCGTTTGATTACCTCAGTAGCAAGCTCAAGTTAGAGCTTACTACTGAAATCAACACGTGATTGTTAGGCTTTAATTCAGATTTGTGAGCCAACAAACAAGCTGATGAAAATAAGATGTATAACGAAGCGGGTCACTTAGGTGATCCGCTTTATTTTTATCTGGTGATTGTGTTATCTAGCGCGGCAAATGCATAAGTTACGTTTTTTGAACAAAGGAACTATTTATGCGCACGATATATTCAACACTAATTCTTTCATTTCTGATGCTCTTAAGCCCTGCCGTGTTTGCAGACAGCCCAACCAAGGCTGAGCTTTACGAAGGCATTGAGATTACGGTCAACATCAATACCGCGACGGCAGAAGAACTTTCAGCACTATTGGTTGGCGTGGGTGACAAGAAAGCCAAAGAAATCGTCGATTACAGAGATCAGAACGGGGCATTTACTACTGCTGATGATTTGGTGAGTGTCAAAGGGATAGGTGAAGCGACGGTTGAAAAGAACCGCGAAAGAATTCAACTTTGACCCGTTTTTCTACTTGTTAGAAATGAAGCGATAGATATGAAGCCTCCGGCCAATGCACCTGCTAGGTGGGCTTCAATCGCGATACGAGCATTAATCAGTTCACCAGTCGTGCTAGAAGGGCCAATAAGCTGCTCCCAAGCGATTTTAGCGACTAATCCGAATACTAACAGCCAACTAGACTTCCTGCCGTTTAAAGCCTCTCTGAGCGCGAATAAGCCAAACAACCCATGCAAAGTGCCCGATAGGCCAACGTAGATCTGAATACTTGAAAACAACAGAGCGACGCCAGTCACTAAACTGATCACAAGCAAAGCAACAACAAGCTGTTTTTTACTCGGTTGAAACAGGTAGCTGATGATCCACAAGCCTGCTAGATTCATCAGAAGATGCGAGTAGTTGGTATGTGAAAAGTTTCCTGTTAGGATTCGCCACCATTGCCCATCGGCAATCGCATTGCTATCCCAAACGACCCAAGCTTGTATTGGCTCAAATTGGAATAAGACGCATAAAAGTGAAATGAAAATTAAAACAGGGTACACATTAAATCCATGTCTCGTTATTGCCCCCAATGCAGCAAGGCTTTGAAAGCTTGTATTTGTCAGTGGGTTACACCACTCGAATCGAATGTTGAGCTTATCATTCTTCAGCACCCATCAGAAGAGCATCGTCCGATGGGAACAGCGCGTATTCTCTCGTTATCTCTTAATAACAGCGTGACGTTTGTTGGCGAAGACTTTTCAGACAACGAACAACTCAACGCATTGTTGTGCGATGAACAGTATCAACATGTGATTTTATACCCAAGCGAAAACTCTGTTTCAGTTGAGTCGGCGACATCTCCCAATAAGAAGCTGCGTGTGATTTTATTGGATGGCACGTGGAAGAAAGCATTCAAGATGTGGCAAGTATCGAGTAACTTGCATGCGTTGAACACGGTTCATTTACCGAAAGATCTCAAGGGTAATTACCGAATTCGCAAAGCACCCAGTGAAAATAGCCTTTCAACCGTTGAAGCTGGCTATCATTTACTTAGCTTGTTAGAGCGTGATGGCGACTTTAGCCCTTTGCTAACGGCATTTGACCAAATGATTCAGTTTCAAATCAATCAAATGCCGCCGGGCGTGTTTGAGAAAAACTACTTAGATTAAGCCGTTTTAGTAAAGTGAGTCAGGAATTAAAACTCGGTATGAGCTGAGAACAGTTGCTGATGCATTTTCTGCGCAAGATCATCAGTCATCGATGAAATGTAATCGGCTATCACGCGCATTTTTCGAGACTCATCTTGATGTTGTAGCCATTGCTTCTTGATGGGCAGTGGCAGCAAGCGTTCAGGATCTGCGCTGAATGCTTCAAACATATCCATGATGATCTGTTGACCTTTGTATTCGATGACCTGAACCTGTGGCACTTGAATAACGAACTCGCTGACAAAGTGTTTCAGCTTATCGAGTGTGCCGTCCATGCTCGGCTCGAGCACCGCATTGTAAGCCAACAGTACATTCTCAAAGTTAGCCTCCACTCGCTTAATCGAGATACTGGTCAACAGTGCGTTGACTATCCCACCAATCGCATCCTTTCGACGATACTGTTCACCAGAGAAAAGCATCTCTGTAATTGAATCTAGGTGTTCACAAATCCATGGGTCGGCCATCTCTTTCAGTTGAGGGTAAGCCGATTCGACCCACTGAGCTTTGGTCACAGAGCCAAGCACAATCGCATCTTCTAAATCGTGCACGCCATACGCGATGTCGTCAGCAAGTTCCATGATCGAACAATCCAGTGACTTATATTTGGTCTTGTTGTGCTCAAGTGGCTCGGTATGCGTTTTTCTTTTCTGTTTTAGGAGCTGTTGGTCGCTGCTTGAAAGCGGTTCAAGCACCCAGTTAAACAACTCTTCATCATGATCGTAGATGCCTTTTGCTGGCATCCAATCTTTAGCTCGGAGTTGTCGTTGATGCTTAACGGGTTCAGACTGCAATTTAGCTTGAACCTCACTCAGCAGAGAAGGGTACTTAATTAGACCTAACAAAGTGCGTCGAGATAGGTTCATCCCGTGATGTTCAGTGTAAGGTTCTAGCTGTGTGACTATGCGAAACGTTTGAGCGTTGCCCTCAAAGCCGCCGTGGTCGCGCATCATGTAGTTGAGTGCGACTTCGCCGCCATGTCCATAGGGTGGATGACCGATGTCGTGAGCCAAACACAGTGAATCAATCAAACTGTCTGAGGGTAATAGGTCTCGAAATTCGGGCTGCTTTTTCTTCAGTTGAGCGACGATACCGGTGCCAAGCTGAGCGGCCTCAAGAGAGTGGGTAAGGCGCGTTCGGTGAAAGTCGTTGACCGTGGTGCCATGGATCTGGGTTTTCGCTTGTAAGCGACGGAAAGCAGCAGAGTGAAGCACGCGCGCACGGTCACGCTGATACGGGCTGCGGTGGTCATCCCGTCTTATTTTATGTTCATCGTCATTTCGATGCTGCCATTCTTGTTCGAGTACAAAGGGTGGTTCGAGTTGAGAATTCAAAATAGCACCTATCAAATTGATTTTATTTAGCTAATTAAAAACAACTTATACCCAGCTAGCTTATCTCGTCTAGTGATAATTCAAAGCTCGGTGCGAATGTGGTGAGAAAGTAGTCCATTTCTGGGCTTTTGCGTTGTTCGAGTGTCTCTTCCAATCGGCGCTTGGCTTGCTCGTATTCATGATTGCCCGCACTGAGCTCTTCCAAGCATTTCAGGTACGCACAGATAGTATCTGCCTGCTTGACGATGCTTTGCTCTTCTTTACTCGCAGTACCAGATATTAAGAAGGGGGCGAAGTCGTCTCTGAACTCTTCTGGCAACATCGAAAGCAGTCTTTGTTCTGCCGCGGCTTCTATCTTCTTATACTCTTGTGCAATATCCGGGTTGTAGTATTTAACTGGCGTTGGCAAATCACCCGTCAGTACCTCACTGGTGTCGTGGTACATGCCAAGCAGAGCAATGTGCTCGGGGTTAAGCTGACCATCAAACTTCTTGTTTTTGATCAGTGCCAAGGCGTGTGCCACGAAAGCAACCTGTAGGCTATGTTCTGAAATGTTCTCGCTTGATACCGAACGCATCAGGGGCCAGCGTTGAATTAGCTTCATGCGTGCGAGATGGGCAAAGAAATGGCTCTGTTTCATAAATGTCCTTATAGTACCAATCGTAGTAAATAACTGGTCATCCTAGCTTGTTAAAAAACTCGATAACTATGTTAGAATTTTTGATTGTAGAATAACTACTTATCGAAGCTGCTTGTCGAAAATAGCTGCCTTGTTCTCAAGCTTTTTCCCTACGCTATTTCTGAACACTTACTTACTGTGATTGGTATAAACAATACTCCACTCGTATCTTGTGTTTGCACAGGGATACGAGACAGCGGATACAAAAAAGGCTCCTAAACAGGAGCCTTTTAAGCATAGAAGTGAATGAATACAAGTTAAAGTCTTTTAAAACAGCAAATTGTAGCCATCTTTCTTTGTGCTCATTAACCTTCGATGAGGTCGTCTTGGCTGTAAGTCTGTAAGAAGCGCTCTAAACGACCAATTGCGATTTCTAGATCTTCGATGTGCGGCAGAGTCACGATACGGAAGTGATCCGGTTTCGGCCAATTGAAGCCCGTACCTTGAACCAATAGCACCTTCTCTTGCTTAAGGAAGTCGAGTACAAACTTCTGATCGTCTTTGATGTTGTACATGTTGGTGTCGATTTTAGGGAACAGGTACATTGCACCTTTCGGTTTCACACAAGAAACGCCAGGGATCTTGTTGATCAGTTCCCATGCACGGTCACGCTGTTCAAGCAGTCGACCGCCTGGAAGAATCAGCTCATTGATACTCTGATAGCCACCGAGTGCGGTTTGGATAGCGTGTTGCATCGGAACGTTGGCACACAAACGCATTGAGGCCAGCATTTCTAGTCCTTCAACGTAGCCTTTCGCTAGGTGTTTAGGGCCTGTTAAGAACATCCAACCACCACGGAAACCACATACACGGTAAGCTTTAGATAGGCCGTTGAACGTGACCATTAATACGTCTTCAGCAAGCGTTGCCACTGAAGTGTGTACCGCACCGTCGTAAAGTACTTTGTCGTAGATTTCATCGGCGAAGATGATCAAACCGTGCTCACGAGCAATCTCAACCACTTGTAATAGGAAATCACGGCTGTATACCGCGCCTGTTGGGTTGTTCGGGTTGATAAGAACGATGCCGCGCGTCTTTGGTGAGATCTTCGCGCGCATGTCGTCTAAATCTGGATACCAATCAGCATCTTCATCACACATGTAGTGAACCGGTGTACCACCAGAAAGCGCAACAGACGCTGTCCATAGTGGGTAGTCCGGAGCGGGAACTAAGATTTCATCACCATTATCCAGTAGCGCTTGCATAGACATAACGATAAGCTCTGATGCGCCGTTACCAATGTAAACGTCTTCTACATCAAGGTTACGTAGGCCTTTTTTCTGGTAGTGCTGAACAACCGCTTTGCGGGCTGAATAGATGCCTTTTGAGTCGCAGTAACCTTGAGATGTCGGTAGGTTACGGATTACGTCAACAAGGATTTCATCAGGGGCGTCAAAACCAAATGGGGCGGGGTTACCAATATTAAGCTTCAGTATTTTATGCCCTTCTTCTTCCATGCGCTTAGCATGTTTGAGTACAGGTCCCCTGATTTCGTAGCATACGCTGTTGAGTTTTGACGACATCCCGATATTTTGCATTGCCGATTTCCTGAAATTAATTTAAATACTTTATTAAAGTACCGCAAAATGGCGTTTGATAGAATAAAAATCTGATGAATGTCGCATTTCAGTGTCACGTTTAGCCTTTTTGTTGTCACTCTTTTCTAAATTTTAATTAATCGCTTTCTTGGTTATTGGCTAAGATGAATAAAGGGGCGGGATCGCTTAAAATCACAGGAATGTTGAAAAGATATAGTACATTCTTGATCTAAGTGGGTACTGCCCATAAAGTATCAAACTAATATAATAATAATTTAGATGTGAACGAGGTCGATTTGTCACATTTCCAGCAAACTATCTCCGCTTTGATTGAGCGAGTACAAAATGCCCAAGCAAGCGAAGTTCGTTGTGTTGAAGTTCTAACGCAAAAACCATCGTTTGCATTTATAGAATGGCTTCATGCTCAACCGCTCTTTCCAAAGTTCTACTGGCAGTCACGCGACACTCGTGAAGAGGTTGTTGCGCTCGGACAGTTACATACGTTTTCAGATCCTGCACCCGCGTACGCTATTCTTGGTGAAGACCAACGAATCTGGGGTGGACGCTCGTTTGATGGGCACACCGCAAAGAACCGTCGCTGCATGGAGTCGTTTTTCTTCCTTCCTCAGGTTGAATTGATCCGCTTTGACAATACTTGGTCGCTGGCGGTTAATTTGTCCCCTGATCGCGTTTCTTCTATTAATGCTTTGAATAAGCTTTCTGTAGAAGCCGCGATATTGGCGCCTTTGTCTGCCCATATTGAACAGATCAATCACGTTCCAGAAAGAGAGCAGTGGGGCAACCTTGTCGATAAAGTGCTGCAAGGCATTAGCGATGAAGAGTACAAAAAAGTCGTTTTAGCACGTAAAACCACACTGCAACTCGATGCGCCTATCTGCGCAGCTCAATTACTTAAAGCCAGCTATCTGCAAAATCACCACAGTTTCCACTTTATGTTGGTGCTGGATTCTAAACACAGTTTCATTGGCTCGACACCAGAGCGCTTATATAGCCGACATGGTACGGAGCTTGATACCGAGGCGCTTGCTGGAACCATTGGTCGCGGAGAGAACGCTACTGAGGATATGGAACTGGCCAACTGGCTTTCTCAAGACAGCAAAAACCTCAATGAGAACCAGTATGTGGTCGACGACATCATTGAGCGTCTCACTCCTCATTCTCAAACGGTCCATGTTGAAAAGGATGCGCGTCTAGTGCGCTTGCGTAAGGTGCAGCATTTGAAGCGCAATATCCATGCTCAGCTCAACAATGGCGTTAATGGTGTGCAGTTGCTTGCTGCCTTACAGCCAACTGCTGCGGTGGCGGGTTTACCTCGTAAAGAGGCGATGGATTTCATTCTTGAACACGAACCGTTTGCACGAGGTTGGTATGCAGGCTCTGTAGGCTATATCAGTCATCAGCGAGCGGAATTCTGCGTGGCGATTCGAAGCGCCTTGATTGTAAACGATCAAGTACAACTGTTTGCTGGCGCGGGGATCGTGCCGGGATCGGTTGCCGAACATGAGTGGCAAGAGCTGAACAAGAAGATGTCTACTCTGCTTAGCTTAATTTCTGATCACCCACCATTAGGTGTGGCGTCATGAATCACGACCAAGCTGTATTAAACAGAGTTTGGTGTAACACATTACTTGAAGAGCTTGCCCGCAGCGGTGTTGAACATGTTTGCATCGCGCCAGGCTCTCGTTCAACACCATTAACACTCGAAGCCGAAGCTAACTCTAAGCTAACCTTACATACGCACTTTGATGAGCGCGGGCTTGGCTTCTTGGCTTTAGGTTTAGCTAAAGCGAGCAACAAACCCGTTGCGGTGGTTGTTACTTCTGGAACTGCCGTAGCTAACCTTCTACCAGCGACCGCTGAATCTGGATTAACGCGAGAAAAGCTAATCTTGTTGACCTCCGATCGACCGATTGATTTAGTCGACTGTGGTGCCAATCAAGCGATTCAGCAGCAGGGTATCTTTTCGTCTCACGTTGAAACGGCACTAAACCTTCCAAGTCCAACGACACAAGTTTCTTTGAATTGGCTTTTGACGTCGGTTGATAACGCACTGGCGAAACAGCGCAGCGTCGGTGGGGCTATTCATATCAACTGTCCGTTCCCAGAACCGCTTTATTCCGCTAATAGCGCCGAGATGTATGCGGATTATACAAAGAGCGTGGCAGCTTGGAGAGCTTCAACCTGCCTTTACTCGAACACTTATTTGCCCAGTCATTTAATCGCTCAGCCTGTTTCAGCAAGTGATTATGTCGCTCGTAAAGGCGCAGTGATTATTGGTTCTATCGAGAATGAAGCCGCAATTAAAGCCAAGCAGTTTGCGACAGCTTTGGGCTGGCCAGTATTCTGTGACCCTCAATCGGGTGTCAGTAGTGACTGGAAACACTATGATTTATGGATGCAAAGTGACGCAGCCAAAGCACAGCTTAGTCAGTGTGATTTTATTATCCAGTTTGGTGAGCGCATCGTATCTAAGCGTCTTAACCAATGGGTAAAAGAACAAGCTGCCACATTTTGTTCATCGCAGTACATCGTTGTTTCACCAGATGCACATCGTATTAATCAAGATCATCTGCCTCAAACTCATATTGTCGCTGATATCGAACATTGGTTATCAGAGCAACATCTACCAACGCTGTTGGGAGAACATGCTGGCTGGGCGGCATCTTTGGCGGAAGTCGCGAATACGGTTCAGCAGTTAGCGTTGGCGCAAATCTCTAATAACGACCAACTGACAGAGTTGAGTGTTGCCGTTGACTTGTCGTCTAGACTTAAAGACAGAGAGTTGTTTGTGGGAAACAGCTTGATGGTAAGGCTGGTGGATATGCTGTCTTCAATATCTGCGAATCGGGTTTACAGCAATCGTGGTGCATCGGGCATTGATGGCTTGGTGGCGACGGCTGCGGGTGTAGTGAAAGCCAACCAGAACCCCTTATTGATGTTGATTGGCGATACTTCTTTGCTTTACGATCTCAACTCACTGGCTCTGCTGACTCATAATTTAACGCCGATGGTTATTGTTGTGACCAACAATGATGGTGGTGCGATCTTTGATTTATTGCCGGTGCCAGAGCAGCAGAAACAGTCACTTTATCAAATGCCTCATGGTTTCAGTTTTGAACACGCTGCTGCGCAATTCCAGTTGGGATACGCTGCGCCAGAAACCTTGAATTGCTATCAAACCATTATCGAACAACATTTCGAACAGGGTCAGGGTACCTTGCTCGTGGAAGTTAAGACGCCTCCCGAACAAGCGTCTACTTTGCTGAAACAATTCAGTTCAATGCTCACCGAGGCATTAGCCTAAGGACTTTACATGCTTTACTCCGATTATTACCCAGCTGTACAAGATTCTTCTGACAAACCTTTGCTTGTTTTCTTACATGGTTTACTCGGAAGCGGGGATGATTGGAGTGCATGTCATCCATTCCTTGAGGATTTTCCTCTCCTTTGCATAGATTTACCCGGACACGGACAAAGTCGCTTTATCGATCCGGTAGGGTTTGATCATTGCTGTAAGAAAATTGTTCAGTGCATCACATCTCAGCTGGCTCTCAACGATCTTCCTGTCGATTATCCTATCGTGGTGATTGGGTATTCTATGGGGGGAAGGCTTGCCATGTATGGGGTAACAAGCCCTTGCTTCGAAACTCTTAACTTAGAGAAAGTCATCATTGAAGGTGGCAACTTTGGCTTGGAATGTGATGAAGAAAGAGCACAAAGGTTAGTACACGATACGCAATGGGCTGTTCGCTTTGCACAGCAGTCGATTGAAGATGTTTTAGACGATTGGTATCAACAAAGCGTCTTTTCTTCACTAAATCATGAGCAAAGACAAACTTTGGTCATAAAGCGTAGTGGTAACCTTGGAGTATCCGTAGCAAATATGTTGTTATCTACTTCGTTAGCTAAGCAACCGGATTTACGTGCCACATTGAAATCTCATGAGCATTTATTGCATTATGTATGTGGAGAAAAAGATCGTAAATTCATGGAGCTAGCTGAGAATAGTGGCTTTGAATATAGTCAGGTGGATTACGCGGGTCATAATGTTCATTTTGAGCAACCAGAGATGTTTTCAAATCTGATCATCCAATGTATCGCCAGTCGTTGATGAACTGACTGAGCGAACCTCTCGTATCAAGCGCTATAGAAAGCAGAGCAACACCGTCGCGACTCTACGCTAGTCGCGCTCTCTAATAGAACAATGGGAATCATCATGGCTAAAACAGTAGGCATCACAGAAGAAGAACTTTACGCAGCCGTTAACTGGCGCGATGAAAGCAGTCAATATGAAGATATTCAATACCACAAGTCTGATGACGGTATTGCGAAAATCACGATTGCTCGCCCTCAAGTGCACAATGCGTTCCGTCCACAAACCGTAAAAGAGATGATCAATGCACTGGCTGATGCTCGTTATGACGAGAAAGTTGGGGTAATCATTTTGACTGGTCTTGGTGAGAAGGCGTTCTGTTCTGGTGGTGACCAAAGTATCCGTGGTGACTACGGCGGTTACCAAGATGACTCAGGTACGCACCACTTGAATGTACTTGATTTCCAACGTCAAATTCGCACTTGTCCAAAACCAGTTATCGCAGCGGTATCGGGTTGGGCAGTCGGTGGCGGTCATGTACTTCACATGATGGCAGACCTTACTATTGCAGCTGAAAACGCGCAGTTCGGTCAGACGGGTCCTAAAGTGGGTTCTTTCGATGGCGGTTGGGGTGCTTCTTACATGGCTCGTATCGTTGGTCAAAAGAAAGCACGTGAAATCTGGTTCTTGTGCCGCTTCTACGATGCACAAGAAGCACTGGACATGGGCCTTGTAAACACCGTTGTTCCTGTTGCTGACCTAGAAAAAGAGACAGTTCGTTGGTGTCGTGAAGTGCTTCAACACAGCCCAATGGCACTGCGTTGCTTGAAAGCGGCACTGAACGCTGACTGTGATGGTCAAGCAGGCTTACAAGAGTTGGCTGGTAACGCAACCATGATGTTCTACATGACAGAGGAAGGCCAAGAAGGCCGCAACGCATTCAACGAGAAACGTCGACCGGACTTCGACAAGTTCCCGCGTAATCCATAGTCTTTCTCCTCTTCAAAATGAGTCGCTAATAGCGGCTCGTTTTGTTTTGATGTTCCCCGTTTTTTAGGAAACTTTATGAACTCAGTGAATTCTCAGCGTCACGCTAAACTTTACCGTTATCAATTACCTATGGATAGTGGTGTGGTTCTTCGTGACAATAAGTTGAACGAACGTGTTGGCTATATCATCCAACTTGAGTGTGATGGTAAAACTGGTTTTGGCGAAGTTGCGCCTTTGCCCGGTTTTAGCCAAGAAGATGCCGAACAAGCTGGCATTCAGCTTCAACACGAATTAGAGCTTTGGAGCCACAATAAGCCTCAAACGCCTTTCGACGAGCTGTATCCTTCTGTCGCGTTTGGCTTTTCAATGGCGATGATGGAATTGCGAGGCGATCTTAACGCTCAAGGTAACTACCAAGCGGCGCCTTTGTGTACAGGCGATCCAGATGAACTGATTCCTGTATTGAATGAGATGGTAGGCGAGAAGGTCGCGAAAGTGAAAGTCGGCCTCTACGAAGCGATTCGCGATGGCATGTTGGTTAGCTTATTCCTTGAGTCGATCCCTGATTTGACTCTAAGACTTGATGCCAACCGTGCGTGGAAGCCAGAGAAAGCGAAGCAATTCATTAAATACATTTCGCCGTCAATGCGCCAGCGTATAAGCTTTATCGAAGAGCCTTGCCAAAAGCCAGAAGACAGTTTGGCCTTTGCCATTGACCATGGTGTGGCGATTGCGTGGGACGAGACACTGCAAGAAGCGGTGCGCAGCCCGGAATTTGATCTTAGCGACCTTACTGGTGTTAAAGCAGTCGTGATCAAGCCAACTCTTATTGGTTCTGTCGAGCGTTGCGTGGCAATCATTGAGCGAGCACAGAAGCTTGGAATGAAACCTGTATTGAGCTCAAGCATTGAGTCGAGCCTAGGTCTGACTCAGATTGCTCGTCTGGCGCAGCAATATTTGCCAAATGAAGTGCCGGGGTTGGATACGATTGGCTTGTTCAAGCAGCAGCTAGAGGTTTCTTGGCCGGGCTGTCAGTTGCCTGTCTCTACGCTTGAAAAGCAACAATTGATTTGGTCTTCTTAGACCGAGCTATTTGAATGGCTATTTAGTTAGCTTAACAAGTTCTTAATCTATTTTTGGTTATCATATGATGCGCCCACAATCTAATCATCCCCCGCTCTGGGTAAAGTGGGCGCAGCAAAACCCACTTCAACCAGCGTTAGTGACCACTCACCGCACTTATACTTGGCAGCAAGTGTTTGTGTTGGTTAGTGAGTACCAACAACAGCTATCTCATCAAGGCCTATCTGAAGGTGATGTACTGACGATTGTTGGTAAGAATCAAGCTGAAGTGATCCCTGTTTATCTTGCCGCACTCAATTTGGGTGTGGTTTGTGCGTTTACGATGCCTCAGCCTAGTTTACGCCTGAAGCAAAAGCTCGATTCCTTATATCAAGCAGATCAACAGAGCTACCTTTGGCTCTTGGGCAATAGCGGAATAGAGCAATCAGAGACTGCCGATTTGAATACTCAGTTGGTGACCTTGCCTTGCCTAAGTGAACTGAAGTTTGATGGTGATGATGAGCAGATAACGACACCTCAAGAATCCAATTTCAATCCGCAAAATCTAGCGAGCATCGTATTCACTTCAGGTTCTACCGGAAACCCAAAAGCGGTCGCTCATACACTTGAGCAGCACCTATGCTCTGCGTCAGGGCTGCTTGAGGTGTTTCGTTATCAACAAGGTGACACGTGGTTACTGAGTTTACCTATGTACCATGTGTCGGGGCTGGCGATAGTTCATCGTTGGTTGGCGGCTGGTGGTTGCATCAAAATAGGCACAGGTCAGCTTGAAACCGATATAGAAGAATGCAGTCATGCTTCATTGGTCGCTACTCAACTACATCGATTGTTAAAGAGTAAGCAAGCACTTACTTTAACGCATGTACTTTTGGGTGGTAGTCATATACCAGAAGCACTTGGGCTCGAAGCTCAACAAATGGGCATCGAAACATGGCTTGGATACGGCATGACTGAAGCGGCTTCAACCGTGACCGCGAAGCCCGTTGATGCCGGCAGCACCGCCGGTTTTGTCCTTAACCATCGCCAGCTAAAAATTGAAGAACAACGTATCTTTATTGGTGGCGAGACGCTCGCGTCCGGGTATTACTATCAAGGTAACTTAACGCCATTAGTTGATAAGAGCGGTTGGTTTGATAGCAAAGATCTTGGTGAGTGGCTTGGCGAACAAGTGTCGATTATTGGCCGTGCCGACAACCAGTTTATTTCTGGTGGTGAGAACATTCATTGCGAAGAAATTGAGCGAGTACTCAATCAATTGTCTGAGGTTAATCAGGCTTTTATTGTTCCCATTGAAGATGATGAGTTCGGATTTCGACCTGCAGCGATTGTCGATTGTGCTGAGTTGCCAACCAAAGAGTGGTTTATCGAGCAGTTAACTGGTCGTCTTGAACGGTTCAAATTTCCTATTGAGTATTATCGAATGCCTCAGCAGGAACAACATGGTATTAAGGTTTCGCGCGCTGGATTGGCGCAGTGGTTACAGCAGACTCGTTCTAAATAGAGCGAAGAGCAATAAAATGAAGCGCAATACACGGTGACTAGTCGTAATTGCGCTTCAGGGGGTTGTGACGGTGGTGAAGCCGTCACAAATTCTAATTATTTATCGTGTCATTCAAGATTTGGCGTTAAGCGAGTGCCTTCTTCATTTGTTCAGCGACTTTATCTACCTTACCTAGACCAATGATAACTTGTAGACCACCTTTCCCAACCGGTACCACACCTGCCGCACCGAGTTTCTTCAGTTTCTCGCTGTCTGCTGCACCTGAGTCTTTCACAGTTAAGCGTAGACGAGTAATACAGTTATCGACTTCTAGAATGTTGTCTGCACCGCCAACCGCTTCAATGTAGCTGTTGGTTAGGTTAGCCAATGCTTCTGGCGTTTCAGTTTCTTTTTCTGCTTCCATCTCTTCACCACGACCTGGAGTACGTAGGTTGAACTTGATGATAGCGAAGCGGAAAATACCGTAGTAAAGCGCGAAGAACACCACACCTTGAACCAGTAGCATGTACCAGTTAACCGCGAGTGGGTTTTGGCTTGATAGTACTAGGTCAACGAAACCAGCAGAGAAGCCGAAGCCTGCCATCCATTCCATGCTTGCTGCAATGTAAAGCGATAGGCCTGTTAATACTGCGTGCAGTAGGAACAACACGGGTGCTAGGAACATGAAGCTGAATTCTAGTGGCTCTGTGATACCCGTGAAGAATGAAGCCATAGCTGCCGCAAGCATGATTGCGAATACTTGGTTTTTGTTTTTCGCATCAGAACAGTGATACATCGCCAATGCTGCTGCTGGTAGGCCAAACATCATGATAGGGAAGAAGCCCGCTTGGTACATGCCAGTTTTACCTGGAATACCCGTACCGTTAGCGATAGATTGCGCGCCTCCTAAGAAGTTTGGAATGTCGTTAATACCAACAACGTCGAACCAGAACACAGGGTAAAGAGCGTGGTGCATACCTACTGATAGGAACAAACGGTTGAAGAAACCAAACAGACCAGCACCCACCGCACCCATGCTTTCTAGTTTAATACCCAGAACGATCAGAGCGTCGTAAACAGCTGGCCAGATGTAAAGTAGAGCAAAAGAGAGAGCCATACCTGCGATTGAGGTCAGGATAGGAACCAAACGCTTACCGCTGAAGAACGCTAGAGCTTGAGGAAGTTCAACCGTTGAGTAGCGGTTGTAGATCTCAGCAGAGATGATACCCACAATGATACCTACGAATTGGTTGCTGATTTTGCCAAATGCCGCAGGCACTTCACTGAGTTCAACATCCATTAACTGAGCAACAGAGCCCGGAGCAAGTAGCGTGGTGACGACGAGGAACATCACAAAGCCAGACAGTGCCGCAGAACCATTCTTATCACGGCTCAAACCAAATGCGACACCCACCGCGAATAGAACCGCCATGTTGTCGATGATCGCGCCACCAGATTTGATCAAGAATGCGGCTAAGATACTTTCAGAACCCCAACCAACAGGATCCAACCAATAGCCGATCCCCATAAGGATTGCTGCAGCTGGCAGTGTGGCTACGGGAACCATCAATGCCTTACCTACTTTTTGCATATACCCGAGTATATTCATATGTGCCCCTAAGTTTGTAATTAATTTTTTTAATGTTTCTGCTCGTCAACGTATGGAGTCAAATATTGATCGAGGCAGGATTTTAAGTAACTGCGGTTATTAAAAACTTATTTCTTAATGCAAACAAACGAAACGGGTAGTAGTATGAATTAAAATTTTTAATGCATGAGTTCGTATGGCTAACCATCAATCTTTACTTAGAAATCTTCATACTTTTAATGTTGCTGCAGAGAAAATGAGCTTTACGCTAGCGGCTAGAAAGTTGCATTTGACTCAGGGAGCCGTTAGCCATCGAATCAAAGTGTTAGAAGGTGAACTCGGATTTAACTTGTTTGTGCGAGGGACTCGTAAACTGGAACTAACGGAAGAAGGCCAGCGCTTTCAACGAACGTTATCCAAGTCGTTAAGCTCTATTTTTGGTGAGATCGAAGACATTACCAACACAGACTTGTATGGACAGATCAATATCGGTACCAGTCCTGCATTTGCCAACAGTTGGTTACTGCCGAGGTTGGCTGATTTTAAACAGCGATACCCAAAGTTTAATCTCAATATTTTCTCGCAAGAAGAGCAGGATTTTCATCAAAATCATCTCGATGTCGCTATTTACTATGGTGCTGAAAATCTCAAAGACATGCATCGACAGCGCCTGTTTGGTGAAAAGTATATTCCGGTATGTACACCGAGTTACGCGGCTGAACACGACATCTTTGATGATGGCTTAGAATCGCTGCACCGGATTAATTTCATTCATGCACTAGGGTCAGATGTATGGCAGCGTTGGATTAAACACCACGGCTTAGATGTGAACTTGTTTGAGCAATTTTACTGTGTGAGCCACCGGGATATGGGCGTAAGAAGTGCCCTCAGCAATATCGGTGTCGCGATGGGGCGCTATCATTTTGTTAAGCAGTATGTTCAGACTGGTGAGCTGATAGCACCTTATCCGAGCATGGATACAGACCAAGGGTATGACTTAATCTGCCCGCTAGGCACGGAAAAACGCCCTAAGGTAAGAACCTTTATTAAGTGGTTAGAAGGGCAGTTGCGCTAGGTTAGTTAATTTAGCAATTAGATAGTTCAAAACAGAATTTATTATCTTTATAACCATCCATCATAATAAGCCATATAAATAACGGATTATAGAATAAGGTCTTATTATGAAAATTGCCCTCACCATTGCGGTTTTACTGCAGATAGGCCAAGCAATCATCTCGTCAGGGTTGACTCGTTCGTTGGCTGAGCTCACCGCATTTGTGTTGGTTGTGGTACTTGTTTTAATGAAAAGAGAGAGCAAGAAGAGTGATAAGCCCCTGTTTGATTCGTGATTGTTACAACAAAGAATACCCTTACCACAAACGATAAAGGCAAAGCCCATTGGAGCTTTGCCTTTTTGTTTTGTTGCTCGCTAACTTGAGTGTCTAGTTCACCGAACAAACATCTAAAGCGTTTCTATGCGGGCTAAGCGAGAGTTAACCACGCCAATGAACCCGTTGAGATCATGACCCACATTGTAATACCAAACATCAGTGGTTTCGGCCCTGCCGCTTTTAACTTCTCAACTGAAATACCACAGCCAATTAAGAACAAACACACGACCAGCGCTCGCTTAGACACATCAAAGATTCCTTGATAGACCATCTCAAATTGTGGCAGTAAGTCACTCACCGCGATAGCGGCGCAATAGAAGAAAATGAAGTAGGGAACCGTAATCTTCTTTTGATCGTTCTTGAAGATCATCGCACTAATTAAAGCGATTGGGATGATCCAAAGTGCGCGAGCGAGCTTCAATGTTGTCGCTGTCGTCAGTGCTTCTTCGCCATACGCTGAAGCTGCACCTACTACAGAAGACGTATCGTGAATCGCTATCGCTGCCCAAGTACCAAATGTTTGTTGGCTGAGCTCAAGCGCGTGACCAATCATCGGGAATAAGAATAGAGCAACCGAGTTCAACACGAATACGGTGGCTAATGCCAAGCCAATCTGTTCATCGTCTGCTTTGATCGCGGGTGCCACTGCTGCTATCGCGCTACCACCACAAATCGCGGTACCAGAAGATATAAGATAGCCCGTAGTGCGGTCTAGCCCCATTTGTTTCGCCAAGAACCAACCAATGACTAATGTACCGATAATCGTCGTTACAATGAGCCCAATACCATCGCCTGTTACTGCTAATGCTTTTTCAAACTGAATAC
Source organism: Vibrio sp. 10N.222.55.A1 (assembly GCF_041473835.1). Taxonomy (NCBI): domain Bacteria; kingdom Pseudomonadati; phylum Pseudomonadota; class Gammaproteobacteria; order Vibrionales; family Vibrionaceae; genus Vibrio; species Vibrio sp. 10N.222.55.A1. The sequence continues at coordinate 70,838 of NZ_JBFRSX010000052.1, forward strand.
CAAAACCCAAGCCAACAATAGAGTAGGCCAGTAGCTTTTTGGTAAGTTTGCCGACTTCCAAGTGTTCAGGGACTAATCCTAAACTAGCAAGCAGGAAACCGATAACCAGGGCTGTCGGTGAGCTAACCCAAGGCGTTAAGCAAAACAGTGCAGCAAGATAAAATGGAACGGACTTTTTTAGGTTCATTGTATTTAGAGTCTTGTTTTGTTGTGGCTTTATTGTGATGAGACCACTATACGTTCAATAAAATGATAAGTAAGTCTAAATGAATTGAACAAACGTTAAGGAAAACTTAACGCTTGTTCAACTGATATGAATAAAGGGCTGGTTAACTAGCGTAATGATCCGCGAAGGTCAGAGACTGACTGTCGAAGCGTTTCACAAGAGGCTTGTTTAGGTGAAATCGGCTCGCCAGCTTCTATCTCTAGCTTAGTCCAGAAGCGAGTGGGTAACCCTTTGCAGGCACGGCCTTTGTAACGACTAAAGTAGCTACCCCATAATCCTTTAAGAGCCATAGGAATCACTGGGACAGGGGAACGTTTGATGATCAGCTCCATACCACGCATGAACTCAGCCATTTCGCCATCAGAGGTGAGCTTTCCTTCTGGGAAAATACACACGATGTGACCTTCATGCAGGGCACGCTCTACTTCTTTGAAAGCGTTTCGAATCGAGTTGCGGTTGGTCGCGGAGATTGGAATCACCCCAGCTCTTTTCAAGAAGCGTCGAATTGGCGGCAACTTGGTGTAATCCTCTTCCATCACAAAACGGATCAAGCGAGGGCAAACCGCACTCAGCAGCAGTGCATCCATATAACTCACATGGTTGCAGACAATCAACGCACCGCCCTTTTCTGGCAGGTGATGTAAGTTCTTATGTTTAACTCTGTACATGGTGTGAGTGACCACCCACGTAAAGAAGCGGAAAGCGTAGATAGGCACCTGATAAAACAGGTACAGCATCACCAAAGTGTTGCCCACTGCGAGCAAGATAAACAGCTGCGGAATTGAAAGATCTAGAACACTAAGGCAAACAATACCTAATACCGCACTTCCCACCATGAACAGTGAGTTGTAGATATTGAGCCCGGCAATCACTTGGGCACGCTCGTCGGGCTTGGCACGTAACTGCATCAGTGAATACAGAGGAACAATAAAGACACCGCCAGAGATACCCAGAAGCAGAAGGTAAGCAAACAGTGGCCACAGCTCTGAGTAGGTTACGAATTGATGGAAAGAACTAAAGTCAGGCAAAGACTCCGGGATGGATATCGCCATCAGAAGACCGAAGATCGAGATACCTAAGCTGCCCATTGGCACGATGCCGATTTCAATTCGGTGATTAGATAACTTATCGCAAGCTAAAGAGCCGATTGCAATGCCTACCGAGAATAGTGCCAGTAAAAAGGCGACGGAGCTTTCAGTGCCGTTTAGATGCAGTTTAGTGAAGTTGGGGAACTGAGTTAGGTAAGCCGCACCAAGGAACCAGAACCAGCTGATAGACATCAGAGCTTGAAAGGTCGGGCGATCTTTTTTGGCAATCGCAAGTGTCGCGCAGGTCAGTTTTACAGGTTGCCACTTTACTTTAAGATCTGGTGCATTACTTGGCGCATGTGGGATAAAGCAGCTTGATACATAGCCAAGCACGGCGAACGAAACAATACACACCGCAGCAATGAGCTTCGCGCCTTCTTCAGATGCAATGATGCCTGCGCCTAGAGTACCAATCAGGATCGCTAAGAATGTACCTGTCTCGACGAGAGCGTTACCAGATACCAGTTCTTTTGTTTCTAACTGCTGTGGAAGCAGGGCATACTTCACCGGACCAAAGAAAGCACTCTGCGTTCCCATAAGGAACAGGAGCAGAAGTAATATTCCGTAGCTTTCGTAGATAAAACCGACCGCACCCAGTGACATGATCACTACTTCGAGGAGCTTAACTTTACGGATAAACCACGATTTTTCGTATTTGTCAGCCAGTACACCGGCTAAAGCAGAGAATAGGAAGAAGGGTAGAATAAAAAGGCCAGCGGCCAAATTAATGAATAGATTGGTGGAAATAGGCAGCGTGTCTACGCTTGCGAAAGCAACAAACAGTAACAGGACATTTTTGAATATGTTGTCGTTAAAGGCTCCTAGAAATTGGGTAATAAAGTATGGTAGGAACCTTTTTTGCGTTAACAGCGAAGATTGGCTGCTGTTGTTCATTGTCTTTCCTTGGATGATTACCAGTTGGTTAAGTAGTTTGAGACTAGGTTATTGATCAGCTCTTTACCATCAATAGGCTCAGAGGCGAAAAATTTATCATCAACGCTAAGTAGAGTAATTCCGTGTACTCCAGACCATAATACACGGCTGGCTTTAACGACTTCGCTTTTCGTATGTTCAGGAGCAATCGCTACTAGCAACTGCTCTAGCATGCCTGTCATTCTATCGATGCGGTTCGATTGCCATTCAGGAAGGTTTTCACCGTTCATGTTGTGCTCAAAGATAAGCTGCCAACGGTGAGGGTGTCTCTGTGCAAAATCGTGGTAGCAGTAGGCAAGGTTGAATAGAGCTTGTTGAGAGTTGCTCGATTGTTCAACAGTTGCAGCGGATTCTGACGCCAGTTCATCTAATGTTTGAGCGACCACATGCAAAAGCAGTAGGTTGTAATTACCAAATACATTTACTAAGGTACTTGGAACGTAACCAATCATATTGGCGATTTTACGTAGACTTAGCTCGTGATAAGAGTGCTCTTCTAAGAAGTCGGTCACCGTTTTTAAGGTTAATTGCACTAATTGTTCGCGAGTATGATCGTTTCGTCTTGCCATGGGTACTTTCTATTAAATGAACATCGTTCAATATTTTAATGCTGCCCCAGAGTGCCGTCAATCCCTTCGCTAGTTTAGTAATCAATTAATAGCCGCAATATTATGATACATGTGTAAACACGGTGAATATTTCATTGTTCTTTGTTAACGAGTATGATTAAGGTGTCGAAAGATAAAAAACCTATAAAGGATAATAATGAAACGATTTTTCTCACTAGTCGCGATCCTGTTGGTAACAGTCGCGGTGACGCCAATCGCGGAAGCGAAAAAGTTTGGTGGTGGTAAGTCATTTGGCAAAAGCTTTAAAACGGCTCCAGCACCAAAACAACAAAACACGAATTCGATCCGTCAAGATCAAACAGGTAAGAACACAGCAGCTAACTCTAGCAAGAAAGGCCTTATGGGCGGTCTGCTAGGTGGCTTACTTGCTGGTGGTCTTTTAGCTGCATTCTTTGGTGGCGCATTTGAAGGTATCCAGTTCATGGATATTCTGATTATGGGTCTGATTGCTTTCCTTGCGTTTAAATTCCTACGCGGAATGTTGGGCGCGAAGCAGGGCTCAATGAATCAGCAGAATGCACGTGGCCAACAGCCAGCATTCGGCGGCATGGGTCAGAACAAGTTTGAACAACCTAAGCAACAACCAAATGTTCATAACTTCGAGCAAGCACAACCTCAATCACAAGGTACTGCTGGTGGTTTCGGTTTTGGTGCACAAAGCGATGTTCCACATAACTACCCACCGGGCTTTGATCAAGCAGCATTCATCAACGGTTCTCGTGAGCACTACCGTACACTGCAAGGTGCATGGAACCACAACGAACTAAACACAATTGAAGAATACGTATCTCCAAGCCTATTTGAAGACTTAAAAGCTGAGCGTAATAAGCTAGACGGTGATCAGCACACAGACGTGATGTACGTTGATGCTGAAATCGTTCGCGCAGACCACGATGGTAGCAAAGCACAGCTAAGCCTTCAGTTTAGCGGTCGTTACCGTGACACAGCGGATGGCGTTGAAGAAGATATCACTGATATCTGGCACCTAGAGCGTGACCTAACAACTAACAATGCACCTTGGTTAATTGTTGGTATTCAAGGTTAATTCCAGGATTTAACTCAACATCAATAGGATGTAGTTATTCGGAATGACACCAAATAATAGAAAGCCCCTGCTGAGAAATCAGCAGGGGCTTTTTTGCGTCTAATGATATGTATCTTAGTTAAAGATTGGATTAACCTGAGACTAACTAACTGATTTTATTTGGATGTAATGAGTAATGACAAAGTTCTTTGAACCCGTATTGGAGCCTGAGGTTACTTTGCAGCAGAAACAGATAATTGCGAACGAATGCGAAGAACATATATCGACCCATTGTTTAGGCTGCGCTGCTTATCTGGCTTGTGAGCGTCATGCAGAAGTATGGGATCACTGATGTTTGAATGGGCTAGATCGCTTAGTTATACCAATTAAAGTAAA
>NZ_JBFRSX010000053.1:0-16978 GCF_041473835.1 Vibrio sp. 10N.222.55.A1
TAAGGTTCTGTCTATGAACGGCTAGCTACATATGGTGTCGTTGATCTTCAAGCTGATTTGATCAACAACGCCGCTGCAGGGTATAAACCACTGTTGCCAGGGGCTGTACCGTTGTCGCTATCATTATCACTACCACAACCCGCGATCAAAGTAGCGGTGAAGAGCGGTAACATTGCTTTGGCCAATGTAGAGCGTTTGAAGCTCTTCTTTTTGGTATTGTTGAAGGTATTTCGTAGAGAGATAATTTTATTAATATTTATGTTGTTCACGTTTTAATATCCATATTTCACTTTTTATGAAGATGAATATCCTAGTCTTAACGATGGTCAACTATTTGTGATGGCTATGTATAAAGTTATTTTTAATATATAAAAATAGGAAACATAGTGTCAATATCACGCTTTGTATTTGGTTTAAGTTAAATTTATTGGATCAATAACTCATATGTTTAATATCAATAGTAGAAGGCGTAGAGGATGGGAGTAGATAATAAGGATGAGAGCTCATCCTTATTAATGTGAGGAAGGTATCGAATTGAGGTGACGTTAATTTAATGTGGGAATTAAGTTATTTATCAATTAATTAAAACTCAGGCTTTTTGGGAATTAATAATAAATATCCTATTCAGATAAGGGAAATACCCAAACCAACGAAGCTAGTGGCTTTAGATCAAGACTAAAACGGCCAATACTTTCCTCAACTTTTAATACCTGTTGTTGAATGCCTTCAATATGTTCATCTAACAAGTAACTGTCATCAGCGATTGTGAGCGTTTGTATAACATCACTTGGAACGGTTAAGTGAATATTCTCAGTGACATGTTGGCTGAAATTCGCAGCAACTATTGTCAACTCTTGGTTGTCATAGCGCAGAAATGCGTAAACCGAATCACTCAAATTATTGCTCTGGTGTAAGTCTAGGTACTGCCCCGTCATTGAAGTATGCTCAAGCGAAAAGTTCATAACCTTCTGATAGAAGTGACGTAGTTGTTTTTCGTTTTCGTCTAATAGCCCGCCATCGAATGCGCCGTGGTTCATCCATTTTTGATGCTGTGGGACTCCGATGTAGTCAAATATGGAAGTTCGTGAGGGTTGTCCAAAGCCAGCGTTCTCCGCACCGGGTTCGCCGACTTCTTGCCCAAAGTAGATCATGGTTGGAGAGCTGCTCAATAGAGCGCTAACTAGCATCGCAGGCTTTGCGATATGTGGATTGCCTACAAACTCTGGTGAGGCGATTCGTTGCTCGTCATGGTTATCCAAAAAATGCAGCATATGATGTTCAATGTCGTGCATTTGATGTTGGATTTCAGGGATGATTGCCGTTGAAGCCTTGCCTTGCATGATGGCTTTGAGGCCGTCGTACAGATCTACCTTGTCATAGAGGTAGTCCATCTTGCCTAAGTGAATGTATTCACGGTACAAGTCCGGCTGATACACCTCTGCCATCAGAAAGGCATCGTGGTTTTTCATCTTTATTGATGAGTTGAGGTAGCTCCAAAATTCGACTGGAACCATCTCAGCCATATCGTAGCGAAACCCATCAACACCTTTATTCAACCAAAACAAGGCGATATCTCGGAATTTAGCCCAAGAGTTAGGCACATAAACAGATTTCCAGAAACGGAAATGATCCATGTAATTGCGTTGAGCATAGTCACTCGGTAGTTCAGGGAAGTCTTTTGAACCGTCTGGTCGCATGCCATAATTGATTTTCACCGTTTCATACCAATCATCGAAACTAGGCTTGGCTAAACGTGAGCCGTTACCTGTCCATTTGGCGGGCGTCTCTATAAACGGGGAGTTTAGGTTGGGATGCTGTTCACCACCTAGCGGCGTAAAGGCGGGCTCTATGTCTGGCAATTCAAAGGTGCTGTTGGGAATGTAGTAGAAGTTATTGTCTTTGTGGTATTCCAGCGTTGTGTCATCTTGAGCGCCGAAGTCACTGACACCTTCTGGGTTGTTTAAGCCTTTATAATGACGCGCAACGTGATTCGGTACGATATCGATAATCACTTTTAAACCATTGTCGTGACTTCTTTTGATGAGTGCCTCGAACTCCTCTAGTCGGCATTCAGGGTTGTCTGCGAGATCTGGGTTTACGGAATAGTAGTCTTTGACGGCATATGGTGATCCCGCACGGCCTTTTACCACGCTAGGGTGATCGTCTGAAATACCAAGGTGCTTGTAGTCATTGATGAGCGCATGATGTGGCACTCCGGTATACCAAATATGAGTCATACCGAGTTTGCGGATTTCAGACAGCGCTTTGTCGGTAAAATCACTGAACTTACCGACGCCATTTTGCTCGATTGTGCCCCATGGAACATGTTGGGTGTTTTTATTGCCAAATAAACGCGTAAAAACTTGGTAGATGGCGTACTTTTGGTTGTACATATTTATAATTCCTTTAACTTCCATCATGTTATGTAGGGATGAAAGGGCTTGTTTATTCTTTGCAGGCTAACCGAATTACAATATGCCTTACTCATCCTTATCAAAATCTACAGGGCGTAATTGCTACAGTATGTGAGCTGTTGCTCAAAAGGAGTCATGTTGTCTTCATCTATTCAAATCGTTATCACTTATTTGGTTCTGGTGGCGGTGTCTGTGTTGTTTGCGGAAAGTTCTAAAGCGCTGTTGGTGTGGTATTTGGTTATCGGTTTCGTGACGTTTTTTGTGTACGCGAAGGACAAGCGAGCAGCGATCAATGGCAATTGGCGTGTGCCAGAGAAAACTCTGCATATTTTTTCTGTTGCTGGTGGCTGGATAGGGGCGTTGATTGCTCAAGATAAGCTGCGTCATAAAACGCAGAAGCAGCCGTTCAGAGCCATATATTGGGTGACAGTGGCAGTGAATGTTGCGGCGTTTGTGTGGACGTTAACGCCGAGCGGGCAGACGATGTTTGGTCGTTGGCTTAGTGAACTTGTGGGTTATTTATAAAGAGAATAACGGTTAGCACAGGAGTACCAACCGTTAAAATACAGAAGTTATTCGACTAGAGCATCGGAATGGTCGATGCTAGAAGCAAGCCTGCCATACCGTAGTTGAAGCTTTTGATACGGACTGGTGTTGTTAACCAGTGTTGCAGTTGTTTACCTGCCGCTGTCCAGAATGTCACGGATGGTAAGTTGGCGAGCGTGAAGATACCTGCGATGATTGCAATCTCCCACCATGAACTGCCGCTGCTATAAACTGAAATCGCAGTCAGCGCCATCGACCAACCTTTCGGGTTCACCCACTGAAAACTTGCCGCGCCGATGAAGGTCATTGGCTTATAAGCCTCGGTGCTTTTGGCTTTGCCGCTCAATGCTATCTTAATTGCAAGGTACACGAGGTAAGCAAGGCTTAGGTATTTCAAGATTTGGTGAGTAACCGGATAAGCGTTGAAAATGCCCATTAAACCGAAGCCAACTAGCAGCAACATGGCTGCAAACCCTAGAGCAATGCCAAGCATGTGCGGAATAGTGCGGGCGAAGCCAACATTTGCTCCTGATGTCATGAGCATGATGTTATTTGGACCCGGCGTGAAGGTCGAGACAAACGCAAACAAGGCAAGTGCGCTAAGTTGTTCTAAAGGCATTATGGTTCTCCAGCAAAAAAATGAACGAAGTGACTGACCGGTCATGACTTTCACGTGTTGAGAAACATAGTAGGTGGAAAGTGAGGCAATTATGTGCTTTTATTTCCTCTATTATCACTAAATGCACAATAATAAGTACTTATGGATAGATTTGACGAAAGGATATTGCAAGAGCTTAAATTGGACGGCAGAATCTCCAATATTGAGCTTTCTGAACGAATTGGTTTGTCGGCTTCAGCGACCTTAAGGCGAGTACAGGATCTTGAGCGTAAAGGGGTCATTCAAGGTTACCGTGCAGTTCTGGATAATGGCCTGATGGGCGTTGGCTTTATTGCTTACGTTTCGATTGGTTTATCAAGCCACAGCAAAGCGGCTCAACTGGAGTTTGAACAGCACGTCAGTATGGAAAAAGAGGTAGTGGAGTGCCACAACATTACCGGTGCCAACGAATACTTGCTAAGGGTAGAAACCAAAGATCTACCGGGCTATAAGAAGTTTCATGCCGATGTGCTTGGGGAATGTGCTCAGGTTCAATCCATTACCACCATGGTTGTGATGGATACACCCAAAGATGAACGTTAGTCGAGTTTTATTTCAGGAGAGGCGCAGTGCCAAATACTAATCAGTTGTTATTGTTCTTAGATGTGGTTCAACAAGGGTCGTTTACCAAAGCGGCAACCTTGCATGATATGGACAACTCATCACTCTCTAAACAGATCAAAAAGCTTGAACAAGACTTGGGTGTTCAGCTGCTTAACCGTTCTACACGCTCGTTCTCGTTGACGTCGGCAGGGGAAGATATTCTTGCGCAAACCTATGTGCTGAAAGATACTATCAATCAGATACAAGGCATTGCAGATTCATACCAGTCAGAGCCCAAAGGTGTACTGCGAATTACTTCACCGATCTATTTTGGGCAGCAATATCTGCAACCTATCATCACTCAGTTCATGAGAAAGTACCCGGATGTTCAGATCGTACTTTCACTAGACGATAAGATCGCCAACATCATTGCAGGACAGTTTGATATCGCGTTTCGCTTTAGCAAGCTCGTTGAATCGAATTTGATTGCGAAGAAAATTGCCGACAGTAACTTCATGCTCGTTGCATCGAACGACTTTTTGAAAGAGCACGGTGAGCCGAAGACACCACAAGATCTGCTCGCGCTACCTGCTGTGATTTATACCAATGGTGATATGACGGTTGATCATCTACGTATCAGTGAAGAGCCGCGCGGTAATACCTTCCAAAGCCTAACGATTCGTGGCAACTATAAGGTCAGTGATGTTCGTACCATGGTGTCTTGTGTGAAAGATGGCTTAGGATATGGCTTCCTTGATCAATCAAACCTGTATGCCTCAATGAAAGAACTTGGCTTGGTCACTTTACTGCCGGATTATCCGATCTCTACGATTGATACCGCAATCTACGCTGTCTATCCGCACCGTAAGCAGACCAAGCTGGTCAAAGAGTTCATTGCTACGGTTCAAGACTATATTGGCTCTCCGACCATTTGGGAGAAAATGCAGCAAGATTAGCTGGATCTCTAATCGTTCAAACATAAAAAAGGAGCCAGAACGTCGAACGATCTGGCTCCTTTTTATTCCTCCGGCTATAGCTGATTTACAATGTAAAGCTTAGCTATATCTGGCGTGAATGGCTCTTTTACTAATGCCTATCAATGCTCATTAATCACTTCTTTACCACTCGGGTAGGCTTTGGAACCCAGCACATCACCGTCGACTTCTTTACCATAATAACCTTGGTGGTTGTGGTAACGCTTAGCATTACCTGCAACATCACCCTTGTATCGTGGGTCTTGTGGGCGTTCATGACTGTTCACAAATGCGGCTACATCCCATGCATCCTGAATTGAAAGCTGTTGGCTCTTTCCAAGCGGCATGTTTTCGTAGATGAAGTAAGCTGCTGTATTTACACGGTGCATACCTGCGCCCCAGTTGAATGAATTCTCGCCCCAAAGAGGTGGTAGGTATGAGCGGCCATCAGCCCCTTTAATGCCTTCACCATTTTCACCATTTTGACCATGGCAGGTTTGGCAGCTGGTTTGGTAAACCTTTTCGCCACGCGCTATCGATGGCTCTTGTTCAGGGTTTGCAATCTTAGGGTAGCCACGGCCGGCCAGTTTACTTCGGTCATCGATTGGGTATTTGCTTAACAGCTCTTCAGGGAGAGGGAAGCTTTCCGCTTTACCACCGACTTGTAAGTCAGCATCGCTGATCTCAGGAACGGGTGTATCTTGCATGCCGTTCTTGTCTAAGATGCCGCCCATCGCCAGCCAGTATGAATAAGCCGTTAGTGCGACCATCTCTTTTGAACCCTCAGCCGGTGGCAGACCATTCATTGAGTAGGTGAAGCAACCTTGGATACGCTCTGCGTAGCTGTTTACTTTGTCGTTCTTGGAACGATACGCAGGGTAGGCCATGTACGCACCCCAAAGAGGTGCTGCGTTAGGCTTCATGCCCGCTTGCATGTGACAGTTTACACAGTTTTGTTCATTGCCTACGAACGTACCACGCATCTGTTGTGAATCGACAAACAGCGAATAACCCAATTTTACTTTGTCGCCAAATTCCCCAGCAGGGATATCAACCAAGTCTCGTGGCACCAGATATTTGTTATCTTGAGGCTTCTCAACGGCTGGCAGTTCGGTTTGGCGATCGGGCAACTCAGCTTCGGCATAAGCGATTCCAGAGGCAAGGGTTGCGGTAATTAAAAGTAATGTTTTCATGCGAGCCCTTTAGTATCGGAAAGAGGCGAAGTAGTAAGACAGGTTTTTGATCTCATCGTCGGTCAACTTGCCTGCGATGTTGCCCATCATGTTCAAATCATCACCCTTACGAGTGCCATTTTTCCAGGCGTTGAGCTGAGTTTGAATGTAGTCGGCATGCTGGCTTGCTAGGCGCGGGAATTTGTCTACGCCCATACCGCTTGGCCCATGACAGGTTGCACAGGCTGGAATGTTTCTATCCCAATCGCCTTGGAATACAAGTTTACGATAGGGGTTATCGATATCAGCCTGTGAGCCGCGCTGCTCTAAATCGGTAAATTCGTATGAAGGCAGTGATGCAAAGTATTCTGCGACCTCACGACGAACAGCGGGATCAGATACACCGTCAGCCATTCCCTTCATGATCGCGCTTTGACGCTCACCACTTGAGAACAGAACCAGTTGATGCTCTAGATAGTCAGCATTGAGCCCTGCAAGCATAGGGGCAATGTTGGGCATGCCTTTACCGTCGGCTTGATGGCAGCCACTACAAGTTTCTGCGGCTTCTGGCATTGGATTGGGTGCTGCTTGTGCAAAAGCGGATAAAGAAAGGCTTCCTAGAGCAGCGATGCAAAGCGTTAGAGTTTGAGTTTTAATTGTCAGCTTAGTCATGAGGCGTCGCTATTGGTTGTAATGCACGCATTTTCGACATAATTTGTTGTTCGCGCTATTGTGGATTTCCACATTAATTCACTTGGAACTTGAGGTGAGTCTCACATTAATAACCTCAGTTACCATAATGGTATTGATGTGAACTTCTATAGGTTGATCCAACTGCCGTTTATGAAATGCAAGGGAACTGCCATGTTCGCCTCGGTATAACTGCTTGTTAAGGCTCTTTTATGGCACCGATTGTATAAGCATAGCTGCTTTATGGAGGCGGGCTAAAAAAGTTGTGGTGAAATGAAGATTACCTAATGGCTTTGGGTTGATTACTCTATCTAGAGCGGATGCTTTATGTAGATTGGGTACTTTATGTAGATTGGACGTTTATCCAAATAGGGTGCTTTTCTAGATCAAGGGGACGAAAAAGCAGAGCAACCTCGAATGACGAAGTTGCCCTGTTGTGTTCTCATCTGCAAATCAGATAAGGAAGTGTTTTGAATCAGTGATTAAGTTATAGCTTGCTGAGTTTAAGCTAGACCTTGTAGATCTTAGCCGGAAGCGCTTGCCTTGCTGCTGCCCCCACAACCCAATCCAACATGACGCCTTTGCCTTCTCTCGTCGGGTCAATCAAGCCTATATCATTGATGTTAACGCCATCGTTCGACTTCATCTTCACTGGTTGTTGTGTGTCACCAATCCAGTGGGCACGCTCACCGAGCTCTTTATGACCAAAGCCGTGTTCAAAGCCTAATGTTCCCGGTTTGATGCCATCAATCACCATCGCCAACGCATGTGTGGTTGAGCTCGGCGTTTCAATAGCAAACACGTCACCTGTTTTTATGCCCGCAGAAGAGGCGTCTTGCGGGTGGATGTAAACCGGATTCACCCCTTTGATCGACTCTAAGCGTGGTGACAAGTTAGACACCGCACTGTGAATGTTGGACTTAAAGTTGGTTAGCGTAAATGGCCACTCTGTTACTGGGAACTGCTCTGCCAAAGGCGTACCGTCCGCCAGCTTTTGTGGATACCATGTCGGGCAACCCATGTATTGCTCACCACTGATGGTGTTGTGAGAGGTACCAAGCTTTTCATTCCAGATAGCCAATGGCTTGGTCCATTTGTACTTCATAGTTTTATTGGTATACGCATTGGTTGCGTCTTCGAAACGACCGCCACGCGCAAAAATATACGCCACTTTGAGCATCTCTTCTGGCTTAAGCGTTTTGTTCATCACAGGTACTAGGCGTTCAAGACCAGACCAAACGATATCTTCAGCGTCTACATTCGGCACGCCACCTTTTACGAACGCTAAGTTAGCAGCCGAGCGCAGGTAGAAGTCTTCAGCGCTATGAATACCGTGCCAGTTACCTTGATTGTCTTTGATTACGTTGTCGCCGAAGCCACCTAGGCCAAGCGTTTTCGCTAGATCAATAAAGAAGTTCTCTAGGTTGATGGCACGTCCGTCTTGAGTGCGGGAAGTTTTAGGCTCAACAATCGGCCAACGAGCGGTGATCGCTTTGGTCGCGACACCATGCCAAGGTGTTGCCATGCCCCAGCTCTCGTAGGTCACTGTGTCTGGCACTAGGTAATCCGATAAGGCAGTCGTTTCATTGATAAAGGCATCGATAGATACGATCAAGCCAAGCTGTTTGGGATCTTTAAGTTTTTCACCCAGCAAGTTGTCTAAACCCGGAACACCATAAAGTGGGTTCGCCATGTGGTTGATCCATGCCTTTGCGCGGTAAGGATAGCCATCAATCGCAGCTGATAAGTGCTCGGTTAACAGCGGCGCAGAGATTGGGTACCACGGAGCGCGTGTCGGGTAAGGTGACTCACCTGCGGCAACGCGACGTTTGTATTCGCTGGTTTTTTGATACGGGAACTTGCTGCGGGACAAGAATACACCTTGAGGCTTAGTCTTACCCTTGAACTTGGTAAAGTCGTAACGTGGACCTGCAACCGAAGTTGGGTAGCCGCCCGCTTTCGCCATCGCGCCACCTTTCGCGTTGATGTTACCGATCAGCGCGTTTAGCATCAGAATAGAGAACGAGTTGTAGAAGCCGTTGGTGTGCATGTTGCCACCGTGAGTATCCACGACTGCTTTTGTACCATAGCTGGTGAAGCGTTTTGCCAACGCAATAATCTGGTCTTGTGGGATTTCACACTGCTCACTGTAGTATGCAAGGTCATATTTGAAGGCTTCTTCCTTCAATCTTTGTAGAGAAGACTTAACACGAACAGTCTGACCATCAACTTCTACGTCTTGATCGACGAACAGCGCCGCTTCATTCACCTGAATATGTGACGCTAATAGTGACGTTGTCACATCTAGGGCGATAAATCCGTCATCGTCAGACATCGGTTCGCCTGTTTCTAGCAAACCCATATCCGATGCGCGAAGCATGCGCCCGTTTTGTGGGTGTGCTTCGTCACTGATCACAAGGTGTGAAGCATTACACCAGTGGGTGGTGCCTGCTTTTTGCATCGCTTGCGCACTTGGGCGAGACAAGAAGTCGTGATTGTAGCGTTGGTTTTCGATGATCCATTGGATCATGCCAAGAACTAATGCTGAATCGGTGCCCGGTTTGATCGGTAGCCAGTTATTGCGATCGCCCGCCGCAAGGCTTGACGATCCTGCTGGAAGGCTTGGTGTCACTATGGTGTAGCTGAGTTTTCCGTTGGTACGAGCCTCAGCCAATTGTCTTGCTTGACGCTTGAACGGGTTACCCGCTTGAGCCGGAGACATACCGATGAAAAGAATGAACTCTGCGTTGTTGAAATCTGGTTTTAAGTGCGAGAACTTGTCTAGATCGTTCATGATCGCACCTGAACCCGCACGGAACGCGTAACCACAGTAAGAGCCGTGGTGACCAAAGTTGCGTGTGCCGTAGCTGTTAAATGCAAAGCGCTTCAAGATGTCGTCACGGCCTTCATTACCGGCATTGGTCACAAGCAGTTGGTTGGCTTTTGGTCCGTATTCAGGGTTGTTTGGATCGAGTGGTGTTTCGATGTCACGAATCGATCGTAAGCCCTCAACTTCACCTTCACCGAATAAGTCACCACCCTCGGTGATCTCAGAGATAAGTTGTTCGTAGCTGATTGGTTCCCACTTGCCTTCACCACGCTTACCAACGCGTTTGAGCGGTTGAGTGATTCGGTATGGGCTGTTTTGAATCTCCAACATGCCGTTACCACGGGCACAGGCTGTCGAGCGGTTATTGATGCCTGACTCACCAGACAAGCCAATGTAGGCGTCTTTTACCGGTGTTTTGAACGGGATCTGTTGGTCGCTTGATAGCGGGTGGTACGGGTTGCCCGAGATTCGCAAAATCTCGTCATTGCGATTATCGATACGCACACGTAAGCCACACAGTGTCCAGCAGCCAAAACACATTGAGGGTGCAACGCGTTGGTTTGGATTCGGCGAGATCTTACCTTGTTCATCGACACTGTATTCCGTCTCTAACGAATTACCGTGGTGGATGTGGTTGGTTTTCTTACCCGCGGTGCCATCAATAGCACCGTGAACCATGTGTTTTGTGGTTGTCGCATAACCTGCAGCAAAAGCTCCAACACCACCGGCAGCAAGGCCTGCTTTTAAAAATTGACGACGTTTGTTATCCATGATGATTCCCCAGACTACAAGCTATGTGAGCGGTTAAGTGGTGACGATGATGTATTTTGGTTTGGCTTCGATGTTGTCTTTGGTGCAGAACCAGTTGTTCGTGTAGAACCAGTAGACACGATCTCAGAGGCGAACAACGCAAGTGCTAACCAAAGACCACACATACCAACGATGCCGAGTAATCCTGCACTACCCATAGGCAGTTCATAAGGGAATGCACCCACATCAAAACGGGGAATGGTTTGAACTTCCATCATGGTGACCCAACGTACCGCCCATGCTGAAACGATGGTCGCAAGTGCAACACAGACAATTCCTAACTTGCTTTGAGATAAACGTTGCAGCGGAAGAACCAAGATCATGCACACCAAAATGCTGGTGGTCATGATGCCTAAATTGATGCCCCAAGCGTCGTTCTCATAGAGATTGAAGTGACCATGGTTAGATGCCCAAATCGACGTGAGAATGATGGCAAGGCCACCTGTTAAGGTAATGGTTCTTTGTATCAGAGCTAGGTCTGTTGGTTTTAAGCTTGGTTTGCTTGAAGGCAGCAGAGCCCAAATCAACAGAGTTAAACCCGTTGCGGCAAAGAATGCGGTCGTGAACCAAAGCAATGGAGACGCTGGTTGATGCCAAAGCGGTCGACTCGCCAAAATCGCAATCTCGGCACCTGTGTAAAGTGCGATGCTTAGGCCTGATAACGCAGTTGTGGCGGCTAAAGCAATCATCAGTTTTTTCGATAATTGCCACTGGCCCAGTGTTAACCAAGACAGGCGTTTTAGAAGTGGGTTTTCACTCTCTTTAAGCTGTGCGATGTCATCACGCAGGTAAACCCAAGCAGTCGCAACAGCCAGACTAGAAAACAAAGGTAGAAACAGAGAGCCCAATGACATCCATGACCAAGGTGTGATGTGAGCATAGAAATGCCACGCACGTCCGGGTTGATGCAAGTCACCAGTAAGCGCTAATGGCCCAACAATCGCACCGATTGCCATCACAAGCACAAGGGCAGAACGAAATTGGTGGCTGGTTGAGTTCTTAAATATCAGTGCAATCAAAAACAGAATAGCGGCCGCGTAAGCCGAACCTATGTAGAAGAAATATTGAACCGCCCACGGTAGCCAAGCGATCTCTTGAGCGGGGACTAACACCTCAGTGATATTCATGCTGTCTCTCCTTGTTTGCCTTGTGTCGCGATTGCCAATTCTTGTTTGCTAGAGGATGAGTTATCGATGGCGGCTGGATCATAAATCGCAGGTTGGCCTTCAATGTGGCTAACGAATCGCTCGTTCATGCCGATATAGAAAACATGGGGGTTGGTATTCTGCTCTGGCTTAAGCACCTTGATGTCGTCTTGGTTTTCATTGAGCAGACGGTTGATCTCGCTGTTTGGATCTTTAAGGTCGCCAATGACACGCGCGCCACCAACACAGGTTTCTACACAAGCAGGCAGTAAGCCGTCTTCAAGGCGGTGTGCGCAGAAGGTGCATTTGTCTGCGGTAAGGGTGTCGTTATTAATGAAACGAGCATCGTAAGGACAAGCTTGAACACAGTAAGCACAGGCTACGCAGCGTTCATTGTCGACCATGACAATGCCGTCTTCGCGTTGGAAGGTCGCTTGAACTGGACAAACCTTGATGCAGGGAGCGTTGTCACAGTGATTACAGAGGCGAGGTAACATGAAAGATTTCACGTCTTGTTGAGCCGTCGAACCATCATCAAGGGAGACTTCATACTGTTTTACGGTGGTTCTGAACTGGCCAATTGGTGCTTGGTTTTCAACGCTACAGCCAACAGTGCACGCCTGACAGCCAACGCACTTACGTAAATCAATCGCCATGGCGTAGCGTTTACCTATTTCGCCTTTGCGGTCAGGTTGGTTGTTATTGCGAATGGCTGTGCTTGCGACTGCGGTGTTGATTCCGGCAATGGGAATGAGCGCAGCACCAGCGGAAACCTTGCCGAATTGGCTGAGAAACCGTCTTTTCAATGAGTCCATAGAGGTACCTATAAATGGGTATTCGATCTGTTAGGCTCATTGTCAGTTTTTGACCGTTCACGGGGTATTGTGGATTTCCACATACCCAGATCAAAGTTGATCTAGAACAAATGTGGTTTTACCAATCTAGCTGTTATGCTTTGTTTTAGAGGCTTATTTAGGGCGCTCAAGCATGAGCTAAGCGCGAAACACGCCGCTGACATAAAATGAATCGAGAATAAATTGAATAAACAGTCCGTTTGGAGAAAGAGATTTCAGTGACAGTCAGAAACCTAATATCAATCGTTGGCCTTTGTTGGTTGAGCCTAATCGCAGGCGCGTGTTTAGCGGCTCAATCGGAGCAAGAGATTGCAACGACAAGCACTGTTGAGTCTGAGCAAATCATAGAAGTTGGCGTGTTGGCGACTCGAGGCAAGCATTCCGCACAGCAGCGTTGGCAGCCGACAATGGATTGGTTGTCGGAGCGCATTCCCGGAAAACACTTTGTTCTTAAGCCTTTCAACTTGGAAGAGATGGCCGAAGCGGTAAAAGATGTGACTGTTGATTTTGTTATCACCAACCCCGGTCAGGCGGTTCGATTAGGACGCCAGTATGCGCTTTCTTGGATGGCAACCATGACCAGTCATAACTTTGAAGCTCAAGGCACCAGTAATACACGCAGCATTGGTTCCGCCTTGGTGGTGAGAAGAATGTCGCCTTATATCTCTCTCGAACAACTTAGCGGTAAGCCGATTGCGGCAGTCTCTGAAAATGCTTTTGGTGGTTACCTCACTATGCGTTACCAAGTGATGCAACAAGGGCTCAACCCCAATCACTTTTTCTCTAATACTCAGTTCTTAGGTTTCCCTATTGATGCTAGCTTGTATCAACTGCGTGAAGGGCACATTGAAGCTGCGGTGGTGCCTGCGTGTTTGGTCGAGAGCATGATCAGCGAAGGTTTGCTGGTGGCGGGTCAATATCGTGTTATCGAGAATCAAGCACCAGAAGGGTTCCGATGTCAGGTGTCTACACCTTTGTACCCTAACTGGTCGTTTGCCAAAACAGAGCGAGCGTCTTCGGCACTGGCGAAACAAATGAGTCAGGTGTTATTTGCTATGCCAAAAAGCAGTGCGCCAGCCATTGCAGCGAATGCATCGGGCTGGACGTCACCGACAAGCTTGCTGGCGATCGACAAGCTATATCAACAACTCGACATGCATCCACTGCAACAACCTTGGTGGAAAGAAGCGTTAATCTGGCTCAAGTACAATCAACAGTGGGCATGGGCGTTCTTTATTCTTGTCGTGTCGCTGAATGCTTACCACTTCTGGTTGGAATACAAATTCAGTCGCAGCAAAAAGCAACTAGAAGCGACGCTGTACAAGCTGAAAAGTAAGAGTGAACAGCTAGAGCACTCACAACGTATCGCGGTAGTTGGTGAACTGGGAAGTAGCTTGGCACACGAGATTAATCAGCCTTTGGCAGCTATTCGGAATTATAGCGAAGGTGGTTTACTGCGGATTTCGAAGAACAAACCGCTGACTGACATAGAGCCTGTATTTGAGAAGGTCCAGTCGCAAGTGGACCGTGCTGATGCGATTATCCAACGCTTAAGAAACATGATCAAAAAGCGTTCATCGAATAAATCTCAAATTGATATAGAAGTGCTTCTTACAGATACCATCGAGCTACTGCAATTTCGATTAGAGAAACACAAGATAACCATTGAACGTCATGTCGTGGGTAAACCTATCACGCTATATGTTGACCCTGTCGGATTGCAGCAGGTAGTTGTAAATTTGATCAACAATGCGACTGATGCGTGTAATGCTCAGATGCATCGCGAACAAAGCGCTACGTCTGATATTGGTAACAAAAATAACGAACCATCGACAATTAAAGTGATTACCGAGTATCAACCGGATAAAATGATGCTGTCGGTTATCGATAACGGCACGGGCTTAGATTTTACCGAGCAACTAGTCACTCAAGCCTTTGTGAGCAGCAAAGAAAACGGCTTGGGTTTAGGTCTGGCGATTTGCCAAGATGTGATTGAAGACCACAGTGGCCAAATGGCCATCAAATCATTAACTCCTCACGGCTGTCACGTCGCAGTGACGTTACCTTTTTCTCTTTCAAATGATTGATAAGGAATCTTGTTATGTCTGAACTTCATCAAACGTTGCCGGTCTATGTGGTTGATGACGATGAGTCGATGCGTGACTCGTTGGTGTTTCTATTAGAAGAGCATGATTTCACTGTGTCAGCTTTTGAAGATGGCCCCAGTTTTTTAGA
Organism: Vibrio sp. 10N.222.55.A1; assembly: GCF_041473835.1. NCBI lineage: Bacteria > Pseudomonadati > Pseudomonadota > Gammaproteobacteria > Vibrionales > Vibrionaceae > Vibrio > Vibrio sp. 10N.222.55.A1. The sequence goes on from NZ_JBFRSX010000053.1 coordinate 14,872, forward strand.
CTCAGTGGACTTGAGTGCGCCGGGGTGTGTGGTGTTAGACAGTCGAATGCCAGAGATGAGAGGGCAGCAAGTTCATGAGTTGATGGTGAAAGCGCAGAGCCCACTGTCGGTGATTTACCTGACGGGTCACGGTGATGTGCCAATGGCGGTTGAAGCCTTACAAGCCGGCGCGGTGAACTTCTTTCAAAAGCCAGTTAAAGGCGGTGAGTTAGCAGAGGCAATCAAACAAGGTTTGGACGCTTCTGAAAAGCATTTACACATGAATGTGTATCGCCAAGCGTATGCGTCGTTAACTGAGCGAGAAATCGATATTCTTAAGCAGATTATCGATGGCAAACGTAACCAGAAAATCGCTGATGAATTATGTATCGCGATGAGAACGGTAGAAGTACACCGAGCGAGTTTAATGAAGAAATTCTCAGCGAAGACAGTTGCCGAGTTGGCTTACATATACGGTCAACTGAACTAACTACAGCGACACGAAATTGCTGATAGGTATTCATCAATTTCGTTGTCGTTTTTTAAGATTATTTTGCTCAAAGGTGGTCTTCATTATCGAACTCTATTGAAGCAAGGTCACACCATTTATGGAGTGCATAAGGATAGGTCTAAGTAGACTTTTTATCGCTATGTATTCCTGAGATACTGAACTGAGTTCATTTTAGGGCGGAACGTTTTAATAACGGCGCTTTTCCCTGTAATTAGAAACATACCATTCACTATGGGTTGATCACTTTCCCGATATCGGGGCTAGTATCAGCCGAGTTAGGTTAAAATATTTTATGAGTACAATGGGAATCGCAATTGGTGCGACGGCTCTTTCGTTAATACTTGTCGCCGTGTGGCTGATCTCTTTATCGTTAAGAAAGCAGCGCTTGGAACAAGAACGTAAGGCTCGTGCTGTCGCTTATCGAAAAGCGATTGAAAAAGCGCGTATACAAGAGCAAAAAGAGCGTCACTTCAAAGCCGAAACCGGGCATGTTCCGTCGATTCTGTATTTGGCGAAGGAGGCGGAACGTAACAATATTAAGGAAGCTCTGTATTGGTACGACAAAGCGGCGCAACTCGATAATATCAATGGCATGTACGGCATTGTGCGCCTAAGCATGAAGCGCAAAGAAGACCTGATTTTAAGAGAGAAAGCCAACTTTTGGCAGCTTGCGATATCCGCATTGGACAATGACGTGTCTGCGAAATTCGAGATGGGTAAAGCGCTCGTCTTTGGTCGCGGAACCGATAAGAACATCCCTAAGGGTTATACCTATATTGAAGAGTCAGCGGCTGGTGGGAATACCGAAGCGATGCTGTTCATCGGTGACTGGTGTCTAGATAAAGAAAACCCAGACTACTCTGCCGAAAGCTCTGTCGAGTGGTACCAAAAGGCCGCGGAAAAGAATAGCTTAGACGGCAAGATCAAACTCGGTATGAGTTATTTGAACGGTGTTGGTGTTGAGCCTAACCATGGTGAGGCTGTTTACTGGTTTGAGACGGCTGCAGAAAAGAATAGTGCAGAAGCCATGTTTAGAGCAGGTGAAGCTTGGATTGACCATGGTGAACACGGCAACGCCATCGCTTATATCTGGCTATTTCTATCGGCTCATTTTGGTTACTCAGAAGCCAAGCATTTGAGGGATAAAGTAGGCGGGGAACTTGGTGTGGATGCCGTCGTGGGCTTACAGGCCCTAACTAAACCGATAATGACTAAGCTGACCCAAGAAGCAATCACTAAGCACTCAATCATTAAGGCGCTCAACAAGCTCTACAAACGCAATGTCCCTGTCCCTAAGAAGGTTAAAGAAGCGTCCGATGAAGAAGGTGAGGAGTTAAATGTCGATGGTAGTCAGTTAGAGACCAAAGCGTCGAGTGAGCAAGGTGCTAACGTCGATTACAGCCAGCAGGCGACGCCAAACCATGATAGCGGTGCTGCGAATCAAGGGTCACCCAGCGATCAAGCAACGCATAACAAAGAAGCAAGCCCTAACTCTCTAGACTTCAGTCAGGCAGCCGTGGACCCAAGCTGGAAAAGCAACCACTAAAACGTGTTGGTTAGCTTTGATGAGTTAGACAAAAATGACTGAAGCTGTGAAGCTATAAATCTATAAATCTA
>NZ_JBFRSX010000054.1:0-1259 GCF_041473835.1 Vibrio sp. 10N.222.55.A1
CATAGACAGGATCTTAAGAGCTAACTTGTTTATTTAGATAGAAAAAAGGCTTCATTTATGATCAGATAATCGTCGCCAAACAAACTACCTACATCAATAGTGAAGCCGATGACGATTATCTCCTTACAGAAGCAATTTAAGCAATTCTTTAATGCTGACACCCTCCAAAAAATGGCGAAAAGTACAGGCCTGATGAAACGGTGTCGGGCGATATTACCCGAGCAGCTAGTCATTAGCTTAGTGGCCGCGTTAAGCAAAGGAAACTGCACTTCCATTGCGGATTTACTGCGACAATTCAATGGGATGTGCTTGAGCCCTGAAGGTGCCGTGGCATACAAGCCTTACCATAACCAGTTGAGGAAAAATGAGTTTCCTAATTTCATGCGGCAACTTGTTATGCGAGCAATAGCTCAATTTGCTCGCCAGCAGAATGTCGGTCTACCAAATAAGCTCGACACCTTTGATGATGTACTGCTTCAAGATGGCAGCTCTTTCCACATCCATCGTGACCTGGCGGATGTTTATCCGAGTCGATTTAAACGTAACCCTGCAGCGGTTGAATGTCATATGACAATGTCGTTGAAAAGCTTTTCTCCAGTCGCGATGAACATCAGCGCTGATACGGCATCAGAAAGAGATTTTTTACCTGAGCCCAAAACGATGAACAACAAATTGCTGTTAGCTGACGCAGGGTATCCTGATTTCCACTTCTTTCGAGAGCTTGAACAGCATGGCGGATTCTATATTGTCCGAGGTGCTAAGTCTCTGAACCCTATGATTATTGAGGCAAGGAACGGCAAGGGGCGACTGCTGCCTAAGCTAGAAGGGAAGAAGCTGAAAGACATTACTCGAGGTACCAACCGTTCGCAGGTCCTTGACCTAAAAGTCCGTCGAGGTAAACAAGAGTTTAGAGTCGTGCGACGATGGTTTGCTGAAGAAAAACGATTCTGCATTTGGATAACTAACTTACCTTCAGACACCTTTACTGCCGATGACATCATGGCGATCTACCGTTGTCGATGGCAGGTGGAACTGCTTTTTAAAGAGTTAAAGTCTCACACCAACTGGCAACGATTTGTCACCGCACAAAAGGCCATCGTTGATGGGCTCATCTGGGCCAGTTTACTTGCGCTGATCATTAGGCGTAGTATTGCGCTTCAGATAATGCCATCGGTCTCATTGTTTAAAGCGGCAAAAAATGTGGATGTCTGGCTGTTACCAATATTTGAATGTATCAGTCACGGCGCATGGTCAGAAAT
>NZ_JBFRSX010000055.1:0-68513 GCF_041473835.1 Vibrio sp. 10N.222.55.A1
AGCAATAAAATCGAATGGGCTACCAGTTATATATCAAGGAACGCTCAAAAGTCCGCGCAGAGGAAGTCTAAAGAAAACATTACGTTAGACGGAATTTACGCTGAGCTTAGTGCTTAAGGTTCTGTCTATGAGCACCCGTTAGATTCTTAAGTGCTGACCAAACAAGCCCATAAGCTTTGCTGTCTCGTCAGAACTTAAATCGATTCGTATGCCTATAAGCGCGCTCTCGCCATCTGCTATAACACCGTTTGCTACAACACCATCTGTAATAACGTCATCAATAGCATTCTCAAATTGATACGCGCCGCATTCCTTAATCGACTTCTACACAACACCTTACGCCTCGTAAGCTTTTTAAATACTTATTCTGTAAAGCACATATGTGGCAACGAAGCTTGCTCTAAGCGGTGGTAAGCCATTCGCGGTATCGGTTTTGAACATTACCGTCGTTACTTATCTCGCACTGTTTTTAGATGAAATCCTCATTTGTCTGCTTCTGAACATTCATACACTCGTATCCGCTAAAAATAGAAGTAACAACGTCACCAGCCTTAAAAAACACCATATATTTAAACACTTAGACGTGGTGACATAAATACTGACACCTAAAATGGCGATTGTTTTACTTTCAGATCTTGCTGTAATTTAATTACAACCCAAAACCAAGGAAAGCCTGAAAAGTGGATTATTCCGACATAACTTACTGAATAAACGGAGTTTAATGGTTTTGGATAGGTCGGGAATTTAGGGTAGCTAAAGAGTTGGTATGTACGAGATAATATACTAGAGGGTAATATATTTAGTTATAGTGCACTAAGGTGTTAAAAAAGAAGGGCTGATACCCTACTCTTCTTTATTACTCATTTCTTCACGAATTTGCTCAGCAACGATTTTAATCGCTTGTGCTGTGCTGATGCCCTGAGTCATCATTTCTTGAATTCGTTCAACAGCTTTCTGTTGTTCTTCGTGAGAAAGGGTTGGTAAGTCGTTTAGCATGCTCTGCTCCTTTATTTAAGAGCAGAACTATATAAGGACTGTTAGTAACTAGCAAGGAAATTGATTGATGCACCCATTGCATTTTCATTTGTGTAGTTAGCACTTAGATCTAGCTGAAACAAGTTCAATGGCGAGATACCAACACCAGCTGTCACTGTTCCTTCTGAATCAGAGTAAGCCAGGTTCTTGTAATACCCTCCCCTTAGCTTAAGCTGACGTAACAGGTCGACTTCTGTACCAACACGAATCATCTGTTCGTTGTCCTCGAACGAAGTAAACTTCTCTGTCTCGTTTAGGTCGTAATCAACACTCAACGTAAAGTAATCAGAAACGATACCTGCACCCACTGTGTATACCGGCTCTAGTTGGTAAGTGTATTTACCACCAACTTGGTGTGTCGCACTACTTGTGCTGCTGGTAAGTGTTCTTGTTGTGTCTTTTGTTTCGATATCTCTAGAGATCAAGTTAGTTGCTGCAACACCTACTCGGAACGGGCCGAAGAACCAAAGTGCACCGGCATCCATGTTGAATGCAGTGTCGCCATCGCTGTTTTCTCTAACGTCGGACAAATCGTAATCATTAACCGACGCAACATAGTTATACGTATAAATGCGTTGGATCTTAGGTGTGATACCAAATGAGATGTGTTGACCCATAAAGGTTTGGTATTTTGCTAAAGAAAGGCCAACTTCTGCTACGCCTATTGAAACCGCTTCAACAGTAGACAATTCTACTTTGTCTTCATCTGAACCTGTCGTGTAAACGTTAGGAGTCGCAAATGATTCTGTATAGGCTTTAGCGAAAAGGTTTGCCGCGACAAACTGGTTCGGAAGAGCAAACGCGACAACACCACCAAGTTCTACATTAGCTTGGTTGCCATCAAGTTTATTGAGCGCTGCATCTAAGTCTGCGGTGTTTGACGCATCAACGACACTATCGACATTCGATTTCATGTCGTTAGGGTCATTATAATTACCGCCGAAACTTGGCGTGATCATTCCCATGTCATCATTACGACGATAAATGGCAACAAGTGCTGGGTTATAGAATGGAGCAGTTAGGAAGTTTGCTGAAACAACACCAACACCACCCATCGCATCACCACGCGCTTCAATGGCGTAGTTTGCTGCTGAAAGAGGAAGACTGGCGAATACAATTGACGCTGCGAGTAGTTTTGTAGTTTTTTTCATGCCGTTTATCTTTGTTAGATCCCTTACATAGTTAACGGCACAATTTTAAATTACTTTAACTCTTCTTCGCTAGAAATATCATAAGTTTTGCTGATAGTTTGTGCTTGTTCTATCGCTATGTCGCCTTGCCAGCGTGAATGCACCATTGAAACCGCTAAAACATAGCGATCATTAGGAAGTTCTTCACCAGTAAGGTTCATTGGATAATCAGATTCGTAGCTCTTGCCCCAGACCTGTTCATAGTGTTCATCAACGTAATCGTACAAACCGATTTCGAGCTTAGGGAGCGGACAATAAGGATTGAGTAGTTCTTTTTTATCGATTCGCCACGTGTCTTTTGATGCCCAGCGAACTTGTTGACGCATGGCAACTTCACCCAAAACAACCCAAGTGCTCCAAGACTTTCCGCCATCACCTTTAACGCTTAAACGGTATAAACCGGATTCAAGTTGAGAGGCTAAATTGTAACGCTTGCGGTATAGACTCACCGATGCGTTGTTAACCACTTCACTGTCTTTGGTTAACTCACTGTCCGAAGAAACGATCTTATCGACCCACTTCTCGAAGGTAATGTCTTGAATGTTGTTTTCGGATTCAACATTAATCGATACACGAAAGGTATCTCGGCCAGGGCTTTGAATGATGTGTCTTTTAACGACGACTGAACTAATCCAATCTGGGAGTGTTTTTCTGGTGAGAGTTTTACCACAATCTTTGTTCAATGCTTGATCGAACAGTTCATTGAGGTGATCTTCTCGTGATTGAGACGAGTTGATTTGCCAAACTTCCACTAATGAGTCAAACATCTGAGGTAAATCATTATCTAGCAGATGTTTATGAACTTGAGTCAGAGCATCGCTGCTCTTAAACCAATCCGTTGCTTGCGCGGTATTCGCTACGCAAGAAAACATTAATAGTGGAAGTAAGGCTATTCTCATTACGCTTTCATCTTGTAACCAACGCCACGCAGCGTTTCAATTTCTAGACCCGGCAGTTTCTGTCTTAGTTGCAGAACGTGCGTGTCTACCGTACGTGTTGTTGGGAAATGGTTGTAACCCCATACATGGTCAAGCAGTTCATCACGTGTAAACACACGTCCAAGGTTACTTGCCAAGAACAGTAGAAGGTCAAATTCAGTGCGCGTTAACGTTACTTCCTGTTCATTGAAAAACACTTCACGTGTCGCTTTATCGATAACAAGATTCTGAGCGATAACTTTTGATGCATCTTGTTCTTCAGAATCTGGCAGGCGAAGTTGAGCACGAATTCGAGCAAATAGCTCAGCCTCTGCGAATGGCTTTGTTAAGTAGTCGTTTGCACCTGAATCTAGGCCCGCTACTTTGTCTTTTACTGTCACGAGAGCCGTCAGCAAAATAACTGGGATATCTTTCTTTTTCTTCCAACCTGGAAGTGAATCTACTGAGTCGCCATCAGGAAGTTGACGGTCTAGAATCACTAGATCCGCTTGTTCCCAGTAGCCTTCAACTTCAGAGATCAGTTCTGCATGCAAACATTCATATCCAGCTTGCTCAAGGCTAACTAATAAACCGTCAGCTAAATTTTTATCATCTTCAACGAGAAGCAATGTCTGTTTCACAAGGTATCTCCAAAATAAATGTTGTTGGGGGGCCGATAAGCGTCATGTGACCGCCCATTTTTCCAACCATAGATTCCACTATCGTCAGACCTAAACCGAGTCCACTCTTACTTACGAATGGCTTTCTTAGTTGCCCCCAATCTTTGCGAGACAAGTCTCCATTATCTATAACTTTGAATGTCAGCTTCTTGTCAGAAGTATTCAGTTCTAGAATTACTGGAGCCACACCGTATTTCACGGCATTTCTGATTAGGTTATCGATGCACGTTCCCAACCAATATACGTTCACTTTTGCAGCTATATCTTTGTTTACACGGAGTTCAATCCCCGGCGCAAAGTCTTCTTCAACTTTGTATTGGAGCCACTCTTCAACACTTGACACCCACTCTGTTGCGAGCGGTTGATTATCTGATTGCAGGTAATCTTTACTTGCTTCCGCCAACTGTCTTAAACGGCGTGTATCTTCACACAGCCTACGGAACTCATCATATACCGATTCTGGTAAGTGTTCGAACTCACGCCTGAACCCTTCCACCGTCAATGACAAACTCGCAATCGGCGTTCTTAATTCGTGCGTTAGGATTTGAAGAACCAGCATGCGACTCTTCATCTCTTGTTTCTTGCTGTTCCAGCGGTAAATCGCCCAACCTAAGACAAGCATGATGTTGGCAATAACCAAGATAAACATGGCGACTTGCAGAAGCTCTGAATGATCTTCTATTTCCCAACACACATTACCACGCTGGACAAAGCAGCTTTTACCTTCTGAAGACAAGCTAAACGATAACCCAGCAAGCGTGGCATTTTCGTTCCAGACTGATTTTTTATACAGGTAATATCTGTCGCCGCGTTTTACCCACATCTCATCAAGCTCAACAAACATACTGGCACCCGCTAACAGCGCGGTGATTGCTTCGCTATCCATTTGTTGCAAGCGAGACAGTAGTTCATCGTGTTCGGTGTTTGGTCGCTCTTGAATATGCATAAAGCGCTTCAGAGAGTCGAATTTTTCTGGGTACTTCTCAACGTATCGTGCCGCATAAGAACCGCCGCCAGGGTGAATCAAACCACTACGGCTAAACCAACGGTCAGAAAGCTTGGTGCCTTTACACATTGCACGAGTAAAAACTAAAGGCTCAGTAATCAAAGGGCTTAACGGCAGTTTACCACTACAGGTTTTTGATAACTGGTACAAGCGCTGAATGTCTTTTAACGGGTACTCTGCTGTTTGTGGCAGCATAGAAGACGGCATGATCAAACGTGTTGGATAATCAGCCTGTAGCACTCGAATATCGTAAGATTCGATTGCCGTTTCATGATCAAAGAGTTTGGTGAAATTATCGATACGCTCAGGTAAAGAGTCAGCAAATGCGTTTGCAGACACAGACAACGTAGCGATAAGAAGAGTAAATGTTCTTTTGATGATCACAAACCAACGCAAATTCATATAGATCAACCAAATATATACCATTCGCTATCAAAGATAAATTTTTAACCGCATGAAAAACATTGAGAATGGCGAGCTACAGAGATAAAGGCCAATATATTACGGCCACATTGTACATACGTACTAGTAGGCTGATTGGCAAGCCAAACCTCAATTGCGACAAGTTTTGCATCAGGCTTCGTCAACTTCGTATCAACTGAGATCACACATAGAGTCGCTTTCGTAAGATAAAAAAAGGAGCTCAAATGAGCTCCTTATCGAGTTGTTACATATTGTTTAGAGGTGATCTCTATAGATGTTCTAAGATACTTAGACAACTCTTTTTAGCATCGCCAAACAGCATCTGCGTGTTCTCTTTGAAGAACAGTGGGTTTTGCACACCGGCGTAACCTGTGTTCATCGAACGCTTGAATACGATAACATTCTGAGCGTTCCAAACTTCAAGTACTGGCATACCAGCAATTGGGCTGTTTGGATCTTCAAGTGCTGCAGGGTTTACGGTGTCATTCGCACCAATTACCAATACAGTATCTGTCTCATCGAAGTCATCGTTGATTTCGTCCATTTCTAGAACGATATCGTAAGGCACTTTCGCTTCAGCAAGCAGTACGTTCATGTGACCCGGTAACCTACCAGCAACTGGGTGGATACCAAATCGAACATTAATGCCCTGCGCTCGTAGCTTCTCAGTGATTTCATGCACTGGGTATTGTGCTTGAGCTACTGCCATGCCGTATCCAGGAGTGATGATTACTGACTTAGAGTTTTTCAGCATATCAGCCACATCTTCAGCTGATGTTTCGCGGTGTTCACCTTGCTCTTCATCGCCATCAGACACAACCACTTCTTGGCCGAATCCACCAGCAATAACGCTGATGAAAGAGCGGTTCATCGCCTTACACATAATGTAAGACAGAATCGCACCCGACGAACCAACCAATGCACCAGTTACGATAAGCAGATCGTTTGCAAGCATGAAACCTGCCGCTGCTGCTGCCCAACCAGAGTACGAGTTCAGCATAGAGACAACTACTGGCATATCTGCACCGCCAATCGATGCCACTAGGTGGTAACCGAATGCGAATGCGATAAGTGTCATCACCATTAGTGCGAACATGCTGCCGTCTGCTTTAACGAACATGATCATCAGCAGTGTAGAAACTACGATAGCCGCTAGATTCCACTTGTGCTTATGAGGGATGTTCAATGCAGACGAAGAGATAACGCCACGAAGCTTACCAAACGCAACAATAGAACCCGTGAACGTCACCGCACCGATAAACACGCCAAGGAACACTTCCACTAGATGGATAACGTGCTCTGCATGAATATCTGCAGGGTTGATAGAAACAGCAGCAGGTGGATCGATGTAGCTGTTGTAACCTACAAGTACTGCAGCCATACCTACGAAGCTGTGCAGAATTGCAACCAGCTCTGGCATTTCAGTCATTTCTACTTTTCTTGCGTAGTGGATACCAATACCACCACCGATCACCATAGCAATGATGATCCACACAATACCAGCAGAGTGAGGGCCAAAGATCGTTGCGATCAACGCGATTGCCATACCCGTGATACCGTAATAGTTACCTGCACGCGCAGATTCCTGTTTCGATAACCCAGCCAAGCTCATAATAAAAAATACAGCAGCAACAATATAAGCTGCTTGTACTAATCCTTCAGACATCTGTTACTCCTTAGTCTTTACGGAACATTTCAAGCATACGTTTGGTCACGGTAAAGCCACCAAAGATATTGATACTTGCAATTAATACGGCAATAAATGATAAGAACGTGACGACGCCACTTCCTTGCCCGATCTGTAACAGTGCACCTACTACAATGATGCCTGAAATAGCGTTAGTCACGGACATCAAAGGCGTATGCAGAGAATGGCTTACATTCCAAACTACGTAATAACCCACCACACAAGCGAGAACAAAAACGGTAAAGTGAGATAAGAACGCAGCTGGAGCAACCGAAGCTACCCAAGCGAATGCACCAACAGCTACCGCCATACCCGCCGCTTTCTTAATCGGAGAAACAGGTTCTTCAACTTTAGGCTCTGGTTTGGCCGCTTTTGGCTTAGTTTGTTGTGGTTGAGCTGAAACTTGAATTGGTGGAGCTGGCCAAGTGACCTCGCCCTCTTTAACGACAGTAACACCACGCAGAACAACATCTTCAAAGTCGATATTGATGTTGCCATCTTTCTCTTTGCAAAGCAGTTTCAAAAGGTTAACTAGGTTCGTTGCATACAGTTGAGATGATTGAGTCGGCAGTCGACCAACCATATCAGTGTAACCAACCACCTTCACGCCATTAGCCGTTGTAATGACTTGATCCGCAACCGTGTATTCACAGTTACCGCCATTGGCCGCCGCAAGGTCTACAATCACACTACCTGCACTCATGCTGTCTACCATCTCTTTGGTAATCAGCTTCGGAGCCGGGCGACCTGGAATCAGCGCCGTAGTAATGATGATATCAACGTCTTTTGCTTGAGCTGCATAAAGCTCTTCCGCTTTCTTATTGAATGCTTCAGACATCTCTTTTGCGTAGCCGTCACCAGCACTGGTGTCTTCCTTGAAATCCACTTCCAAGAATTCAGCGCCCATCGACTCAACTTGTTCTTTAACTTCAGGACGAACATCGAATGAACGAACGATCGCACCTAAGCTACCCGCAGCGCCGATTGCCGCTAGTCCAGCAACACCAGCACCTGCAACCAGTACTTTTGCTGGTGGAACTTTACCCGCAGCCGTAATCTGGCCCGTGAAGAATCGACCAAACTCATGCGCCGCTTCAACAACAGCACGATAACCCGCGATGTTTGCCATAGAACTCAATGCATCTAACGCCTGAGCTCTTGAAATTCGTGGTACAGAATCCATCGCCATCACGTTGATGTTACGACTGGACAATTGTTCCATTAACTCTGGATTTTGAGCAGGCCAAATAAAGCTGACCAATGTTGCGCCATCTTTAAGAAGATCGATTTCATTTTTAGACTCGTCAACGATCGGAGCGTTAACTTTAAAGATAATATCGGATTTCCAAGCTTCATCTGCGGTGACAACTTTTGCTCCAGCTTGTTCATAAGCTGCATCTTCAAAACTTGCTAACGCACCTGCTTGTGATTCAACACAAACTTCAAATCCTAATTTTAGAAGCTGTTCTACCGATTTCGGCGAAGCAGCGACTCGCGTTTCACCAGCGAGCGTTTCTCTTGGTACACCAATTTGCATAGCTATTCCTTGACTATTGGCACGAATGACTTATTCGTTTGTATCTAACGACAACTAATACTTCAAGCGTTTTGTTCAAAGAACAGGAAAAGTTATTACTTATAACGATTTGGATGGAGTTTGAGCGCTTCATTTGGATAAATGACGACCGTCTCGAACGAAGAGGTCAAACCACTTGCAAATAATCCTTTTAATAACAACTCACTAGCTGTTCTTTGTCCCTAAAACTAAAAAGAGCTTTCAGCATATACACTGAAAGCTCTCTAAATTATGACCAACATCAATTCTAACCCTAATTGGCTAGCTAAATATATTGTCGCCCATTTGGTCGATGAACATCTGCGATTTTTTGAGCATCAATTCGTCGGCATCTTGTTTGTTTGAAACAACATCTGAACGAATAAAACGGTGAGTTTTGATTTCACCATCGAATTCTTTCTCGATTCGCCCAGCAACACGGTATTGACCAGATTCTGCAATGGCATCTTGATAGATATTGAAACCCTTATATTCGACTGGCTCAATCTCTACTTTTTGTTCGGTTTTTTCTTTGCCACCAAATAATCTAGAAAAGAATCCCACGTTTTTACTCCTTAAATGACCGTATTCACCCTAAACTATCATGACTGTTTACGGTTCAACAACGGCTTTTCATACCATTGCAATTCTACGTCATCGTCAAAATTGTGTTGACTAAATATAACAGGCACATTGTCATCACGTTCACGTCTTCGATCGTCAATAATCATACTTTCTGCATTTTTGACCGCGATCTCACTATTGCGTTTATAGAGCACCAATTTGTCTTCTGGCAATGCTGACAGAAAATCGATATCAAAACGAATATAGATAGGTTTTAGCTGACCCAAAGCCAAGCACGCGAGATCGGCCAACTGTTCGTTGGTATAACTAGACACATATTCCTCGGTAGCCAATACATGACCGACCAGAGTTTCCATATAGTTATGTACATCAACACTAATTTGCATACCACACCTCCATTTGTAGCGGTTTTTCTAGTCGCAGTCGTTTCTAAAGTCACTTGAAACCATGCAATTCCTAATAGCTTTCTATAACTCAGTTATAGGTTTTACTGTCCATAGTTGAAACTTAGGCATTATTTAATCTTACTCTGACTTCATTACAGATCTTCGTCGCTTAATGAAAAGGTCACTCAATGATAACTGATCATCAAGCCCTTTAAGTGACAGCGCCAACGTAAGAGCAGCAGAGCAGATTTTGTTAAGTATCTATAACGACTAATTAATTTCTCATATATACTGTGTAGTTCGTTCTAAGGTTAATAGCAACTCAAAATACATATAAAAATGATTGCACCAATAGCGACCTATGACTATGTTTTTGCTCTAATTTAGGTAAAAAGCTTGGCAATCGCTTGTTTAACCGTATCCTACGCATAGTATTAAATAATAAGATCATCAATATAGTTAGGCTCACCACATAAATGGCATCATCTTTTGTAACGTCGAGCATGTTTCGATTTTGCTTCCCTTTAGTCCTGTTAACAATTTTGCTCGTTGGTATGGACAACGTCATTCTCGTGACGGACTCAAATTTAGGGTTTGCTAGCAACCTCCCTTACATTTTATTGAGCGTTGCGGTTCTGCTATGCCATACGTTCAGACAAGGTCGAATGGCGATGGTATCGGTGACCATGCTTGTCGCTTATCTGATCATCCAAGTTCGCTTACAAACGCCTCTCAATACTGGCACAACGCTATTAGAGCTCTCGTTACTTGCGGCATTAGTACCTGTCACTTGCTTACTTGTTTATGCCTTCCCTGATAACGGCGTAAACTCAAAGTCGATGCTGCTCTACGCCATCGTTCTTGTTCTGTTTATGGTGTGGGCACAATTGATCGTCTCTCACTTCCATGCCGGCGGTTTTGAATCATGGAGTGATGGTCTTCTATTTATTGTCAGAGACTTCTCCAAACTGCCTTTTGTTTTAGTGCTGTATAGCCTTTGCTTGCTTGGCCTTACTGCCATTCTCGTGTTGGTGTATAACCGCTCTATCGATGTTGTGGTTTATAGCGCTATCCTGCTTTCTTCTTGTACGTTCATCTTCTTCGATATTCAGTACATCTCGAGCACCATGTTCTCGCTGTCAGGCACACTGATCATCGTCTATGTGATGTCTGCTAGTCATGATATGGCCTTTAACGACCAACTGACTAACATTCCCGGTCGACACGCCTTAGAAGTCGATATGAAGCACTTGGGGCGTAAGTATTCGATGGCGATGGTCGATATTGATCACTTTAAACAATTCAACGATACCTACGGACATGACATTGGCGACGATGTGTTAAAACTGGTGGCACGCATTCTGAGGGAAACCACAGGCGGCGCTAAAGCTTATCGCTATGGTGGAGAAGAGTTCACGATTATCTTCAAAGGAAAACATTCGGAACAAGTTAAAGAGCACCTTCAAGCTCTGATTTCCGAGGTTCAAAACTACGACATGACGATTCGTAATAGTCATGAACGCCCCGACGATCATGAAGTGGGTATGAAAAAGCGTGGCAAGAAAGGCAAACCATCGGAAGTGGTGAATGTGACGGTGAGTATTGGATTGTCTGATAGTACAACCACCAGACATCCTGAAGAGGTGTTGAAGCTTGCTGACCAAGCGCTGTATAAAGCGAAAGAAACCGGTCGAAACAAACTGTGTATTGACCGTTAACAATAGTTGATAGCGAAAGATATTGAGTGCTAGAGATCTAAATAGCTTAAGCCATTAATAGCGATCTGCTTCAATAACTATCACTTCCAAGTTCAACGAGCCTCATTGATTTGAGGCCGTATGGGCTTAACTGGAAAAAAGAGCTTAATCTTGGTTGAAGAATATAACCAAGCTGCCACCTTTTAAGCTACTTCCGTAGTTAATCGTAAAACCTATTCCCACGTTATCGACCCACTCATTAAACAGGTTTGGGTTAAGCAACCAACCAACACTGCCCTCGTAGTAAGATGTGGTGCCCATAGATGCCACGGTGTCACCACCAATATCAATTCGTCTTATACTCGAGTACATCGAAGTGATGTTCTTATCCCAACGCACGAGATCATAGAAAACCTTGGCTTCATTGGCGATATACCACCCTTCAGGATGACCGACATTGCCATTATTCGCCTCGCCCCAGCCGATGCCATTAAAGTAATGCCAACTGGTGCTCAATTTATACTTTCCCCAGTCATTCTTATCTTCGTACATCAGCTTGATTTTAGGCTCGATGATGTAAGCCCAAGCATCAGTATTGAGATATACGCCATCCAGTTGGTCTTGAATAGGCTTTAGCAACGAAGCGCGATATTCATAATCATTGCGGTAGTAAGAGATGTGGTTACCGATTGCAGAGCTGAAGCTCCAATATTCGTCTAGCTTGGACACATTCGCGAATTCGACGTAGCCAGACACTACCGACTCTTTTTGAAAATCGTTTCTGTTTGCTGCCGCGTACTCGACATCGTTCTCGATTCGCAATGCAGACAAGCGTAGCGTCACCTCTTGATGGTTGTCTTCGATGTAACTTGGTAATTCAAATGTGTAAGGCAAACTCAGGGAGGTGATGTTTTGGCGACGACTTACCGAATCATTCGAACCGATGTCTTCATTGTCCAAACTAAACACTTTATTGGGGTCAAAGTTATTGATACCAAAAGTGAAAACATCGGTGTCGTTGAGCAATACACTGGTGGCAAAGCTCTGCTCTAGATCCTTTCGAAAAAGATCAGATAGCGTATTGGCATTAACAGTGGTCGCCAAAGCGGTAAAAAATAGAGGAACCGCAAGCGTCCAAGATGTGTTAGTCATAGAAAATGACTTCGAATGTGGCATTTCTTTTATCACTTAAAGCACTTCCTAGCTCAAACGCTATTAGAAGTATAAATTCAAATATCTAAAAGAGCTCGCCAACTAACGCGCAAGCTCCAAAATGTTACGTTGTACAAAGGTATTTCTACCACTTTGCTTCGCTTGATAAAGCGCTTGATCGACCTTTTCGTAAATAGACGCAATAGATTCGCCACCTTCTGGCACAAATGACAACACACCTTGTGACGCTGTCACTCTATCCGATACCGTTGAGTGTTCATGAGCGTAGTTCATCTCATGCAATGCCTCTTTAACTCGAGTCGCGTGTACCTTAGCGCCTTCACTGTCTGTATCGCTAAGAATCAGAACAAACTCTTCACCGCCATAACGACCTACAAATTCTCCCGCACGAACAAACAGCTGTTTCAAGGTATTAGCAAGCCCTTGTAAGCACTTATCCCCTTGAATATGACCATAATTATCGTTGTAAGGCTTAAAGAAGTCTACATCTAGAAGTATGACTGTCATGGATATATTACGTCTTCCGTGCCACGCTATGCTCTCTTCAAGCTTAGTATCCATATATCGACGGTTATACAATTTGGTCAGGCCATCTTCGTTGGCTTGTTGCTGCAGAAGGATGTTCAGTTCTTCGAGTTTGGCTGTGCTTTGTTTTAGCTCTCGTCTCATGTGCGCGATACGTTGCATCGCAATCAGCTTAGAATTCAAAACAACCTTGTTTACTGGCTTGATCAGGTAATCATCGCCACCAGCGTCAATCGCTTTTGCGATCATCTCAGGTTCTTCGTGACCACTAAGAAAGATGATGGGAACCCATTCTGGGAATCGGCTTCGAACCTCATTCGCCACTTCAAAACCATCCATATCAGGCATGCTGATATCAAGTAACACGAGTTCAGGATCAAAATCAGAATAAACACTCAGGGCTTCTTTTCCGCTACCGACAGCTTCTACAATATGACCCAGTTGCTTGAGTCGGATAGCAAGTTGCATCCTGTCTAGTTGAACGTCATCAACCAGCAATATGCGCATTGAAGATCCCTTTTCTATCATCACATCACCTTTATCTAGTGTTGAATATTCAAAGTAGCTCAAATTTGGGCTTAAATCATGCCCTAATCTCTATATTATATTGACTTTTTTACAGATCTTTTTAGCATTGTTTCTTTTTAAAGAGAAATACTATGTCAGACGCTACAAACAACGAACAACAAGAAATCGATTTAACCACCATCTCACCAGAACTTCGTCAAGTTATCGAATTTGATGGCGTACCAAAAGAGATGCACTTTATGGTTACTTCTATTCACGAAGTGTCTGAAGAAGCAGTACGCGAAGCTTGGGATAGTCTTCCAGCAAGCGCACAAAATGTTTTAGACAACTTCGAGCAGTTCCACGCTCTAATCTCAGTTAGCCAAGCTTTCGCTGGTGTTAACGTGATGGAAGAGTTCCCTACTCTTAAACTTCCAGAAGACATGTCTGACGAAGAAAAAGAAGAGTACCGTGCTCAACTGCTAGACCAAGTTCTACACAACTGTGTAAAAGACATGGTTAAACAAATCAAGAAAGCTCGTCGTGATGCAATCTTGAAGCGTGATTTCAAAGAAGTTTTTACTAAGTAAGTCGCTAGTCGCCTAAACTAGGCTAAGCGCTAACAGTACTACTTAGAATTAAGCCGCATGTTTCTTTAAACACGCGGCTTTTTTATATCCGCTATTTTCTGTTCGTCGATCGTTACGTCTGTATGTTCTTGTTGCTAATGTTCATATGATTCGACAAATCATATGCTTTAACACTCATATAGTGTGGCGCAAAACTGGCAGTTATACCGTATAAAAATGACGCATGTATCCATTCATGGAATCAAGATCGAATTTTCAGAACCTATAACAGGCAGTATCGCGGCAATATCGAAAAACTGACCTTGTCAGGTTTAATGCGTTACCGCGATATCTCTTTGAGCGACACTCACACCTTTAATTTGAGCGTAAACACGCTGCCCGATTTCTAGATTTAACTCATCCAGCGCCCACAATGTAATGGTTGCCCATAGGTAGCACCCAGACTCTAACTCTAGCTCGACCGCGACACTCTGCTTATTTGTGCCTTGTTGGTGCGTCTCTACGCTTTTAATGGTGACAGGAAGGATGTTACGTATAGAAGTCCCTTTCGGCCGTTCTAGCGTGATAGAGACATCATTTGCCCTAACTTGCAGCCTCACTGTCGTACCAAGCTCACTCGATACTTTCTGAACCCATAACGACGTCGACTTTCCTAGCATCAGGCGAGACAGCGCATAATCGTCATTGTGTTCCGCTAATGTCGCTTCAAACAACGAGCTTTGCTCTGAGAAAGATTGCCAAGGTTGCATGGCTCTCGATGCCCAAACCTCTTCCGTCACACCCGACGAAATCACTTTGCCTTGGTCAATAATCACAAGGTGATTTGCCAAGCGTAAAATTTCATTGAGGCTATGAGTGACATAGATGATCGGTATTTGGACGGTTTCGGATAAGTTTTCCAGAAATGGCATCACTTCGCGCTTACGAGGCAAGTCGAGAGACGCTAAAGGCTCATCCATCAACAAAATGCTCGGCTTTGATAACAAAGCGCGGCCAATCGCCACACGTTGCTTCTCACCGCCAGACAAACGAGCTGGGTATCGGTCAAGCAATGAACCCAAAGACAACAGCGAGACTATTTGCTCAAAGTGCGCTTGATCGACGCTTTTCATACCGTATTTAAGGTTCGCTGCCACCTTCATATGTGGAAACAATCGCGACTCTTGGAACACATAACCGACGTTGCGTTTGTGAGTCGGCAAATTAATGCCATTTTCACTATCGAACAGTGTGGTTCCAGATACGCTGATCAGACCTTTATCGGGCTGTTTAAGGCCACTGATTGCATTGATAAGTGAGGTTTTACCCGCGCCAGAACGACCAAAAATTGCCGTAATGCCGCTACTTGGTAATTCCAAGTCGATATCAAAGAACGTTTCACCAAGTTGTTGTTGATATTGGAGGATCAAAGCACTCATGCATTGCCTCCCAAGCGTTGTGCTGACTTTTTGTTGAGCCACTCAGATAGCATCAATGAACCCAGCGCTATCACAATAGAAATGACACACAAACGCGCGGCTTCCATTTCAGCGCCAGGGGTTTCAATAAAGGTATACATAGCCAAAGGAATGGTTTGAGTTTCACCGGGAATATTTGAAACGAAGCTGATGGTCGCGCCAAACTCCCCTAGGCTTCTTGCGAATGAAAGCATGGTGCCGGTAATGACCCCTGGGATCATCAAGGGTAAAGTGATCGTGAAAAACACACGAAGAGGTGAAGCGCCTAATGTAGCAGCCGCCTCTTCAAGCTTACTGTCTACGGTTTCTAGGCTCAATCTAATAGAGCGAACCATCAGCGGCAACGCCACAACCACACAAGCGAGTGCCGCGCCCTTCCAGCTAAAGCTGAATACAATACCAAACACGTCATTGAGCCACGAACCTATGATACCTTGCCTGCCCATCATCACTAGCAGTAAATAGCCAATAACCACAGGTGGAAGTACCAAAGGTAAATGGACAATACTCTCAACAATGCTCTTACCTACAAATTGTTTCTTAGCAAGTAGCCATGCTAAGCCAATACCGATAGGGATAAGCCATAAGATTGCAAACCCAGCGACTTTTAAGCTCAGCATTAAGGCTTGGTATTCGTATTCCGATAAATACATCATTTAACGCACTTCAAATCCAAAACTGTTCAAGGTGTCTTTCGCTTTTTCGCTCTTTAGGAAAGTATAGAACTCTTCTGCCACAACTTTATCACTCAACTTCGCTACAGGGTAACGTATTGGTGTGTGCAGATCTGATGGGAAGGTCGACACTAGGTTTACTTCTTTAGAAAGCAACGCATCCGTTTTGTAGACAATGCCAAGCTTAGCTTCACTGCGCTCGACTAAGGCTAAGGCCATACGAACATTGTTACTTGGTGCCAATCGAGTTTTCACATCGTCCCATACACCTAACGTTTCTAACGCTTCTTTTGCATAGATACCAGCAGGAACCGACATGGTGTTACCCACTGCAAGCCTTTCATTAGTAAGCAGTTTAGCCCATTGTTCACCTTTTGATAGGTCTAACGTTACCGATGTCTCTTTAGGAGCAATCAGCACCAGTTCGTTTTCACATAGGTTTGTGACATTGTCACTATAAACCAATTTACGATCGACTAAATGCGTCATCCATTTCTCATTTGCCGAGATAAAAATGTCTGCTGGTGCTCCTCTTTCGATTTGTCGCACCAAAGACGACGTACTCGCGTACACAGGAATCACATCGACAGAATGGTCTTTCTCAAACTCTTCAACCAACAGATTAACCGCATTGGTCATCGACGATGCAGCGTAAACTCGTAGCTTTTCCGCAGCAAAAAGATGACTAGAACTCAATGCCGAAGTTAAAGCCATGGTTAAAAGGAAGACTCGCTTTTTCATTGTTATCACTTATCTATTGTTCGTTTAAGTTCTTTAGCTAACTTCTAAATGGCGGCTTAAGCTGTTAACTCTGGCCAAAGCAGATCAAGATTTAAGTACTCTTCGATGGCATCAGCGATTCGATTAATACCCAGCTCTTTAAGCTGTTCGTGGTCAATCGCGGTCACATCGTTGGCTCCTGCCCATTCGCAAATAAGCGACAACGCATCACTGTTGTCGAATACGCCATGCAAGTAAGTACCAAAAATCGAGTTATCTTGATTCACAGCGCCATCTAGGCTGCCAGATTCTAACTGAACCGGTAAGGCTGTTTCTTTGACATCAGTCCTACCTACGTGGATTTCATACCCTTTTACTTGTGCTGTTTTGCCATCCAGCGTCATGGTGCCGCGTACGTTGGTTAAGGTTTTCTGCTGTGTAAGGGTCGTTTCAGTATCCAGATACCCTAACCCTTCGCTGCTGCCGGGTTCCCCTTCAACGCCATCAGGATCGTGGATGATGTTACCTAACATTTGGTAGCCACCGCAGATACCCATCACTTTGCCGCCTAAGCGCAGGTGGCGTTGAATATCTTTATCCCAGCCTTGTTCTTTTAGGTAATCCAAATCTGCTCTTACCGACTTTGTACCCGGCAAGATAATTAAATCAGCATTGTTTACACGTTCGCCTTTACCGACATAACGTAAATCAATCGAAGGATTCAATCTTAACGCGTCAAAGTCTGTATGGTTGCTGATTCGGGTTAGCACTGGCACCGCCACCTTAAGCTTAGCTTCTCCGTAAGACTCTTGAGCAGAGGTAATGGCATCTTCCGCTTCTAAGTTAAAACCATGCAGATATGGCAACACACCAATCACAGGCTTGCCGGTTTTTTCCTCTAGCCAATCTAGGCCAGATTGAAGCAGTGCGATATCGCCTCTAAAACGATTTATCACAAAGCCTTTTACACGAGCTTGTTCAGATTCAGACAATAGAGCTAATGTCCCGTAGAGATGCGCAAAAACGCCACCACGGTCAATATCAGCAACGATGATCACAGGGATGTCCGCTTTCTCAGCAAATCCCATGTTAGCGATATCATTTTCACGAAGATTGATTTCGGCTGGGCTCCCCGCACCTTCAATCATCACGCTTTCATATTCTTCAGAAAGTCGGTCAAACGAATCGATAACTGTATCCATCGCCACTTTCTTGTAATCATGATAACCCGTCGCTTCCATGTTGCTCAGCGCTCGGCCTTGCAAAATCACTTGCGCGCCGGTATCTGAGTTGGGCTTTAGCAATACAGGGTTCATGTGAACGGTTGGCTCTATATTACAAGCTTGCGCCTGAACCGCTTGAGCACGGCCAATTTCGCCACCATCTTTTGTCACAGCACTGTTCAACGCCATGTTTTGTGGCTTAAAAGGTGCCACTTTGATTCCTTTCCTTGCCAAAACACGGCATAAACCTGCCACCAAAACACTTTTTCCGGCATCTGACGTTGTCCCTTGAACCATAAGGGCACTTAATGGTGCTCGCATTTGTACTTAAATCCTTAATTTCTTAATTTCTTAATTTCTTAATTTTCAATTTATAGCTGTGGGCAATATTTCTCTGCGACCATCTTAACGTCATTGCCGAGTAGATGCTCAATAAAATGAATGGAAAATGAATGTGTTACTCACTCTGGATTCAACCCCAGTGTTGTTTAATAGCTCCATCGAAACGAAGCTTGTGAACGATAACAGACGCTTCAACAAAAAACGTACTAACGAAAAGAAACGTTTCAAATTCAGAAAAACGTTTCTACTAAAAACAACATTAAGGGATTCACCATGAAAAAAACTGTATTAGCTATCGCATCTACTATTATCCTTGCTCCTACTTTCGCAATGGCTAGTGACCACAACAGCAACAAGCACGAAAGCGCTATTGCTTATACTGGCCCAATTGAAACCGTTTCTGTTGCGACACTACTTGCCGACACAAGCATGTTCGCAGAGCAAGAAGCAATTGTGGATGGCAAGATCGTTCGTCAACTTAAGAATGACACGTTTGTCTTCTCTGATGGCCAGAGTGAAATTCAAATCGAACTTGATGATGATATCCGCCTAGCACAACCACTGACCGCTGATACAAAAGTTCGTATCTTCGGTGAATATGAAGGTGGTAAGACACCTGAAATCGAAGTGGACCACATCCAGGTTCTATAAGCGATTAATATAAAAATACCGACTTCAAATAATTGGCCTGCATATTGCAGGCTTTTTTGTATTATACTGCCGCAAAATACAATTTATATGGAGTCACCATGCTAGGTTGCACGAATAAGACTGTCCTTTTAGGACTCGCTGCACTGTGTTCATTCTCTGCGTCTGCAAACAACTTTAACTACAACACATTCGAGCTGCGCATGGGTACTAGCCCAAGTACTTTCGGTGGTGAAGTCACAACAATGTTCACTCAGAACTCTCATTTTGTTGCTCGTATCGATTCAGAATTTGAAAGTGATTGGGATGCAGCGGTAGGTATGGGATTCAACGGCCCAATCAGTCAATTTGCTGACGTTACTGGCCAAATGTTACTGCACAACATTGAACGGAATGACGATAACCACATCAAAACAGAAATTAACCTTGGCTTGAGAGCTTGGTTAATGGCAAACGTTGAAGTTAACGCACGCCTTGGTCAACTGATCGACAACGATGACACTCGTTCAATTTTGGGTATCGGTGCTCGTTTCCATTCAACTGATCAACTGTCTGTTGGTCTTGATATGCGCAATAACGGCACATATGGCCACCAAATCTTAATGTCGGCTCGATTCGGATTCTAATCTAGATTTCAATTACTGAGTAATAAATAGCTAAACGTATTACATAGAAAAGCCCCGAACATATTAATGTTCGGGGCTTTTTTGTTTGTTAGTTTCGCTGGCTTTTAGTCGTTCACGACCTGAGCCAGCGACTTGCTTTATAAGCTAACCATCAGCATCTTTTTCTGGTGATCTAAGTACTCTTCATAAGTACCTTGGAAGCTCACTAGCTGTTGATCTTTTACATCGATGATGTGTGTTGCTAATGAAGAAACGAACTCTCGGTCATGGCTTACGAAGATAAGCGTGCCAGTGTAAACCTTCAACGCGTCGTTCAGGGCTTGGATTGCTTCCATGTCCATGTGGTTGGTTGGTTCGTCCATTACAAGCACGTTGATGTCTTGCATCATTAGCTTGCCGAATAACAGACGGTTCTTCTCACCACCAGAACAGTTACGCGCTTTTTTGTTCGCATCGTCAGCAGTAAACAATAGGCGACCTAGAATGCCACGTACCATAAGGTCATCGTGCTTCACTGTGCGCCATTGTGAGATCCAATCGAAGATGCTCAGGTCGTTATCAAAGTCAGACGTACTATCTTGTGGGCAGTAGCCTACAGATGCGTTTTCAGACCATTTTACGATACCTTCGTTTTGCTCTAGCTCTTGAACTAGGCAACGTAGCAGCGTGGTTTTACCTACACCGTTCTCACCGATAACCGCAAGACGAGTACCCGCTTCAAGCAGCAAGTTACCACCGGCAAACAATGTTTCGCCATCGAAGCCGTGACCAAGGTCTTGAAGTTCAAGCGCTTGACGGTGTAGTTTCTTACCTTCGCCAAAATCAATAGATGGGCTCATACGGCTCGATGATTTCACTTCATCAAGCGTGATCTTATCCATTTTCTTGGCACGAGAGCTTGCTTGTTTTGCTTTAGATGCGTTAGCACCAAAACGGTTTACGAAATCTTGAAGCTCGCTGATTTCAGCCGCTTTCTTAGCGTTGCTTGCTAAAAGCTGTTCACGAATCAAGCCAGATGCTTCTAGGAAGTACTCGTAGTTACCAGGGTAGACACGTAGCTCACCGTAGTCGATGTCTGCCATGTGTGTACACACAGAGTTCAGGAAGTGTCTATCGTGCGAAATGATGATCATTGTACATTTACGCTGGTTTAGCTCTTCAGCAAGCCAGTTGATCGTGTGAATGTCCAAGTTGTTGGTTGGTTCATCAAGAAGCAGGATATCTGGGTTTGCAAACAGAGCTTGTGCCAATAGCACACGCAGTTTCCAACCTGGAGCTACTTGCTGCATCAAGCCGAAATGGAACTCTTCTTCAATACCCGCTTGAATTAGGATGTCGCCAGCACGGCTTTCTGCTGTGTAGCCATCCATTTCCGCGAATTCGCTTTCAAGCTCAGCGACTTTCATGCCATCGTCTTCGCTCATTTCTGGCAAAGAGTAAATGCGGTCACGTTCTTGTTTTACTTCCCACAGCTTTCTGTCACCCATGATCACAACGTCGATAACGCTGTACTGTTCGAAAGCGAACTGATCTTGGCTTAGCACACCCAGCTTTTCTCCTGGAGTGATAGAAACGTTGCCCGAGCTTGGCGTTAATGCGCCACTTAGGATTTTCATGAACGTTGATTTGCCGCAACCATTAGCGCCGATCAAACCATAACGGTTGCCGTTACCAAATTTAGCAGAGATGTTTTCAAACAGCGGCTCTGCGCCAAATTGCATTGTGATGTTCGCGGTAGATATCAAAGAACTAATTCCTAAGCGTGTACTGACAGATAATTATTAGGCTATTTCAAGAACCTAAATAAGAAGTACGAAAGTATGGATTAAACAAAAATCGAAGCGCGGATTATATAGAGATCTCGATCACGT
This sequence comes from Vibrio sp. 10N.222.55.A1, assembly GCF_041473835.1. Taxonomy (NCBI): domain Bacteria; kingdom Pseudomonadati; phylum Pseudomonadota; class Gammaproteobacteria; order Vibrionales; family Vibrionaceae; genus Vibrio; species Vibrio sp. 10N.222.55.A1. The sequence goes on from NZ_JBFRSX010000055.1 coordinate 21,518, forward strand.
TGTCGAGGCTAAACAGTAAACGAATAGTAAACATAGACCATTTAGATGCTTTTCATACGTTATGGGGTGTAAATAAAAAAATCCCCACCAGCAGAACTGGTAGGGATTTCATTTATCAACACTAAAAGTCTTTTAAGCCCGTCACCTTTGAAACTATAGCTCTTCAAAACGAAAAGCTTTGATGACGAGCAGAACTTGTTATTTAGTAATTTTCTTCTGAACGTATTTTTTGCTCACGTCGACAACCGCAACATCTCTAAAGAAGCTTCTACCCAACAGAAGTGGGAAAGAAAGATGCGTTCGGTCGGCTAGCGTAAATTCAGTTTTGTCTTTTAGATCGCCAATTTGAATCGAAGCTACAACCACAGCGCGTCGTTGTGTGCCTTCTGCGCTTGATTGCTTGATCTTAACCCAGCGTTCTACTGGTAAGCTGATCTCTTCAGTTGTAATTCCGTCGTGTTCAATCTTGAACTTAACCCAGTCTTTGCCGTCACGTTCAAAATCAACAATATCAACTGCACTGATTGAAGAGGTTGTTGCACCGGTATCGACACGTGCTTTAAACGCTTCTTTTAAACCAGGAACAAACACCCACTCTTCTTCACCAAGAATCAGTTTGCCGTCACTTGTTTTTCTAACCTTCTCTACTGGTTTTTCAACAGGTGCAGGTTTTACTTCCGGCTCAGTTGGTTTTACTTCTTCAGGCTTCTCAGTAGGTTCCGTTACTTTCTCGCCTTCTGTTGCGTCAGTTTTTGAAGAGTCATCCACAACAGGTTGTTCGATTTGAGGCTTTTGCTCTGGCTCAACAGGAGCTTGAGTTGTAGCCGAACAAGCAAACAGGCCACCACTTAGCATTAAAACTACAATCGCTTTCCAATTATACATTCAGTCACCTTCTATTTTGAAACGTTTGCTATCGCTTTTGCTACATAAGGAATATGAGATTCGGAAAGGCCTGCGATATTGATGCGTCCATCACCAACACCATAGACTCCATATTCTTCACGTAATTGATTCATTTGAGTTTCTTTAAAGCCTAGTACACTAAACATGCCTTTATGGCTTTCAATGAAGTCAAATTGTGGCGTGTTATAAGTATTTCGCAATTCATCACATAAACTTTGGCGCAGATTTAACAAACGTTGCTGCATTTCACTCAATTCTTGCTTCCAAATCGAGGTTAGCTCTTGATTCTGAAGAATTGTTTTAACCAAAGCTGCACCATGATCTGGCGGCATTGTGTAAGTTGAACGAGCAAGCGTTAGAAGCTTACCTTTAGCATTGCCAACGTGTTCGCTGTTTTTGCCAATCACGATAGCGGCACCCGTTCTTTCACGGTATAAACCGAAGTTCTTCGAGCAAGATGTCGTAATCAACATCTCTTCGACGTTGTTAGCCATGTGTTGAAGACCTTTTGCGTCTTCTTCTAAGCCATCACCAAAGCCTTGGTAAGCAATATCAACGAACGGCAAGAAGCCATTTTTCTGCGATAGTTTGGTAATTTCCTGCCACGCCTCAAAGTCGATATCCGCACCCGTTGGGTTATGACAGCAACCGTGCAGTAGTACCACATCTGATGGACCCGCTTTTGAAAGGTCATCCAACATTCTTGCAGTATCAACTTGCTTCGTTTCAGGACTGAAGTAATTGTAATATCGAACTTTTAAGCCTGCCGCTTCCATCACCGGTTTGTGGTTAACGTAGCTTGGGTTTGAAATCCAAACCGTGGTGTCTGGTTGAGAAACTTTCATTAAGTCACCCAACATGCGAAGTGCACCACTTGCACCCGGTGTTTGAATCGCAGCAACGCGATCCATTGCAGAAGTCCCTTTAAGCAGCAGATCAACCATGCTCTGGTTGAACTCTTCACAGCCTGCTAGGCCAACGTAAGCTTTGGTTTTCTGCGTTTCAACAACGATATCTTGAGCCATAGAAACGGCTTTCATGATCGGAGTTTCGCCTTGATCGTTTTTGTAAACGCCAATGCCTAAGTCGACTTTATCAGTACGAGTATCGCCGCGGTAAGCAACAGAAAGAGATAGAATTGGATCTAAAGTTGGTTTTGGTAGATGTGAAAACATGAAAGTCACAACCCTTTGAAATTCAAGTAATGACCTCCAAGTTATCATTTTATTTACAATTTAAGAAACAGAAATTCATCAAAGTTTTGATTTTTAGGAGATAACTCTAGTTGAATCCAGTACATCCTAGCAATCCCTACTCCAGATAGTTCAATATTCCATCAATTTACAAATTTAACTACGTCATAAAATAAAAAAGCCTCAGCAGAGGGCTGAGGCTAACTATTTGTACTAGTGTAGTATGTCGTAAATTTACGTTAGTCCACTAAAGCTGGAACCGATGGATGATTTGGTTTGAGCTACCACGCCAATCTAACATTGGATCCGCTTTATCTTGTTCGAAACGACCGTCAATCAGGGTATCAACGTATTCCAATACTTGCTTCTGTTTATCATCCAGCTCATCGAGCTCATAGCCAGTCCACATCCAGATGTCTTTACCTTCACATTCTGCTTTTACACGCTGAACAAGCTTAAGCACTTCAGACACGTTTGCAGGATGCAGAGGATCGCCACCAGAAAGCGATAAGCCACGACGCTTGATTCGCGGATCATTGAGATCAGCGATAATGTGGTCTTGCAGTTCTTGAGTAAACAAATGCCCAGAGTCCAACCTTTGCGTCGATTGGTTATAACACCCGCGACACTGGTGTACACAACCCGACACAAACAAAGTGCAGCGTGTTCCAGGGCCATTTACAACGTCGATTGGGTGATATTGGTGATAATTCATAAGGCAGTATTGAAAACTCGTGATTACTTAATAGTTTGAGAAGATGTGTTGTAAAAGCTGAAACGAAAGAATTGGTATCGACATAACGCCGATACCAATCATATTTCTTGAAACGTAGCTCTTCTAAATAAGCTAGCTAATAATCTTAGAGCTTACTAAAGATGCTTCACTCGGCGTTTAACTTCTTCTTGCTTACCGAAGTTAAATGGTCGTGCATCTGGGCTACCAAGGTAACCACAAACACGGCGTGTTACCGATACTTTGGTTGAGTCGTGGTTGCCACACTTAGGACACGTAAAGCCCTTACTAGTACAGTCAAATTCACCGTTGTAACCACATTCGTAGCACTCATCAATCGGCGTATTTGTACCGTAGTAAGGAACACGTGTGTAGCTGTAGTCCCATACGTTTTCTAGTGCTTCGATGTTCTTCTGCATGTTCGGGAACTCACCGTAACAGATGAAACCACCACTAGAGATTTCAGGATAAGGCATCTCAAAATCGATCTTGTCGTATGGGTTCACTTTCTTCTGCACGTCTAAGTGAAAGCTGTTGGTGTAATAACCACGGTCTGTTACGCCATCAATCACACCAAACTCTTTGGTGTCGATGCTGCAGAAACGACTACATAGGTTTTCACTTGGTGTGCCGTATAGGCTGAATGCATAACCTGTCTCTTTGGTCCAAGATTCTACTTCACGCTTCATGTACTCCACTAGCTCAAGCGCTTTAGCACGCGTTTCGCCATCGTCGTACAGGTGAACGTCAGTACCGTAAAGCGCAGTCATTGCTTCGTGGATACCAATGTAACCAAGAGAAACAGAAGCACGGCCGTTCTTAAAGATATCAGCGATAGAGTCGTCTGCTTTCAAGCGAACGCCACATGCACCTTCCATGTATAGGATTGGAGCAACACGTGCTTTCACGTTTTCTAGACGAGAAATACGAGTTTCTAATGCACGACGAGCCAGCTTGAGTTTATCATCAAGCAGTTCGTAGAACTTAGCCATATCTTGTTTTGCGTTAATCGCAATACGTGGCAAGTTCAAGCTAACAACACCTAAGTTGTTACGGCCTTCGTGAATCAACTCACCATTTTCTTCATAAGTATTCAAGAAGCTACGACAACCCATAGGAGTTTTAAATGACCCTGTCACTTCTACTACTTTGTCGTAGTTAAGAATGTCTGGGTACATACGCTTAGACGCACACTCTAGCGCTAATTGCTTGATGTCGTAGTTTGGATCTTGCTTCTGGTGGTTCAAACCATCTTTGATCGCAAATACCAGTTTAGGGAACACGGCTGTTTTACGGTTCTTACCCAAACCTGCAATGCGGTTTTTCAAGATTGATTGCTGAATCAATTTCGAGCCCCAGCTTTCACCTAAACCAAAACCAAACGTCACGAATGGTGTTTGACCATTAGCGGTGTGCAGCGTGTTTACTTCGTACTCCAGAGATTGGAACGCGTCGTAACACTCTTTCTCTGTGCGAGAGATAGCAAAAGCTTCTGGGCTATGAATGTCCCACTCTTTCGCTAGCGATAAGTGCTTCTCGTAGCTCGCCATAACGTAAGGTTCAAGAACCTCATCGATGCGGTTAATCGTTGTGCCGCCGTAGATGTGACTCGCCACTTGCGCGATGATCTGCGCGGTTACCGCTGTCGCCGTAGAAATAGACTTAGGTGTGTCGATTTCCGCGTTACCCATCTTGAAGCCATGCGTTAACATGCCTTTCAGATCGATAAGCATGCAGTTAAACATTGGGAAGAACGGTGCGTAGTCTAGATCGTGGTAGTGAATATCACCACATTCGTGAGCATGTACGATATCACGTGGCAAAATGTGAGTTTTCGCATAGTGTTTAGCCACGATACCCGCCAGCAGGTCACGCTGAGTTGGGATTACTTTGCCATCTTTGTTCGCGTTTTCATTGATTAGATCAACGTTGCTTTCTTCGATCAAACCTTCGATCTCACGAGTTAAAGCGCTTTGCTTCTCACGGGCGATGTCGCGGTCATGACGATATTCAATGTAGGCACGAGCCAGAGACTTGTATGGTCCCTGCATTAGCTCGTTCTCGACCATGGTTTGAATTTCAGAGATATGAACTTCATCGTAGTCTTCGAGCTTCAACTCAACTGCTAATGCCACATTCAGTGCATAAATAGCAATTTCCTTATCGGCTTTGTCTGATGCTGCTTCCACTGCAGCTTGGATGCGATCTCTACTGAATGGAGCTCTTGAGCCATCACGCTTGATTACGATTGATTTCACCACTTCTCCTTACTCTTGAGGTATTCACAGACTTATCCACAAACACACTATATAGAGCGATTTATCGTTTAACTAACACTAGATATTGTGGCGTATTTAACGAGAACCACCAACTTTGAGTATTGATTTGGATCAATAAAAAGAGAACGCTGACTAAGATCAATTCAATATTATTACGCTAGTTCTCAAGTCGAAAAGAAACAATGTAACAATAAAAAAACTCCTAAAAAGAGTTGAATTTTTGGTAAGTGTTGTAGGATAACGGCTCATCAATATTGGCAGACAAAATTAGGGATATTTGGCATGAAACGACTTCAAAACTGGATAATGTTAGGCTGCTTACTCAGTAGCCAGACATTTGCTGAACCTTTGACCATATCCAGTTGGAATATCGAATGGTTATCAACCAACGAGGCTGTGAATAAGTTTTCTGACAAACGTGATCAAGCTGATTTCGACAAACTCGCAACTTATTTTCAATCCTTAGACGCAGACGTGGTTGCGTTTCAAGAAGTCGATAACGTAAATGCCATTCAGCGTGTGGCTGGTGATCAATACAAGATATTGATGTCTGACCGGGCGCTATCTAAGAACAGCAACCGCCAATTTAAAGAAGTGAACCAATACACGGGATTTGCAGTTCGTAAAGGAGTAGCCCTCACCGACTACGCTGACTTTCCGCTTGAAACCACATCCAACAGTAAACTTAGGTTTGCCAGCTATATCGTTGTAGAAACAAACTTTAAACCCATTCACATGTTGTCTGTGCATTTAAAGGCAGGTTGTAGCGGAGCGTATAAGTCCAACCGCGATTGCTCTCGTTTAAAAGAGCAAGCTCAGCAACTGAACAAGTGGATAAAGCAAAGAGAGCGCAATAACGAAGACTACGCCATTCTTGGCGACTTTAACCATAACCTCGCTTACTCACGAGATTGGATGTGGAAAGAGTTATCACAATATACTGATGCGCAGTTAGCGACACGAAAGACCCGTGCAGATTGTAAGGTACGCTCTAACCGCAACAATTATCGCACACATCAGTTCCGCTCTGTTATTGATCATATTGTGGTGAGTGAGTCGCTAAATGCTTCTCCTGCAAAGCAGAAGGTATTTGAAACACAAGATGTTCTGGACTACAAACTCAGCGACCACTGTCCAGTTTCAACGACTATTAAATAGTAGATTTTAGATAACAGCAGATTGTAGATAACTGAAAATAATAGAAACAGTAAATATAGAAAGAGGCTGACTGACTTTCGTGCTGAAAGCGAGTCAACCTCTATGCTTGGTCAGCTCAGAACGGATAACGTCAAAGCCAATGTAATCAGCTATAAGCTTGCTACTAACACGTTTTGTTCATACGATCCGCCAGCCACATTCCCACCAGCATGCTTATCATAAACACCCACACCGTCGGGTTGCCGCCACTTAGGCTGGTTACCGCAGGGCCTGGGCAAAAGCCTGCAATCCCCCAGCCTAAGCCAAACGCTGTAGATCCAAGAATCAGCTTTCTGTCTATCAACGGATTGTTACGGCTATCTAACGGCTCGCCATTGATGGCTTTAGCGCGCTTTTTAATGACCAGATGATAAAACGGTGCAAAGACCAATAGCGCGCCACCCATGACGAATGCCAAACTAATGTCCCAGTTACCGGTAATGTCTAAGAAGCCGAGTACCTTCTCAGGATCAACCATCCCTGAGATGATCATGCCAGAGCCAAAAAGAATACCTGCGACCAAACCGATAACGATAGTAAATGAAGCGTTTTTCATTATGCCCCCAAGCCAGTCAGATTCTTGATAAACACGGTTACGATTGCCACACCCATAAATACACAGGTCGCAACAATAGAACGTTTAGATAAACGCGCCATTCCGACAATGCCATGCCCGCTAGTACAACCGTTCGCTGTTTTAGTACCAAAGCCCACCAGAAGGCCAGCAATAATCACTAAAGCGAGATTCATCTCTTCTAACTGCGGAAGTTGGTAGCCCGTCGGAATTAATAGCCAACCACTTGCGACCATTCCCACAACAAAGGCGATACGCCAGTGTTTTTCGGTGTTTGCTGTATCCGCATCTTTACGTTCTTTGTTGTTGGTGCCAGTTGGCAATAATCGGCTGACAATGCCACTAATGCCAGCAACTCGACCAATCCCCAACATTAAAACAATGGCCGACACGCCTAACAACATGCCGCCGAAAAAAGCATCCCAAGGAATCAAACTAAGCACAAACCTCTCCTATCCACAAACATCATAAACTCATAACAACCTATAAATTAGAGTTTACTAATAAATATAAATTAGTCAATGCTAATGTACTGCGAGTATGTGTCGTTTTGTAAGTCTGGAATTAACAAGCGCCCTGCATGAAAAAAGCCCCTAGGTGTTAACCTAAGGGCTTAAGATTTATTCTGTCTTTGGTAAAGAACAGCTATTTGACCTTGTTCTTCTCAGCAATCCATTGCGACATGTACTTAGTGCTCGCCATACTATGGTGCTTAAGCATTGAACCAAAGAAATTATTCAGTCGATGCGCATCAAGCTCAGAACCTAGCGCAGTCAGTCGCTCGATCAATTTGTCACCCAGTTGATTCTGTTCATAGTGCGCTTCAAGAATTGAATGACATTGGCTTTGAGCTTTAAGCCATTTCTTTTCATCTTTATAAAGAGCGACAGCTTGTTCAACAAACTCATCAATATCATCTGACACTGCGCCCGGCCATTGCAGTTCACCTTGCGGTAGCATGCCTTCACTGCCGATCTCGCTGGTTACATTCGGAGTTTGCAGCTTCATCGCATCAAGTAACTTGCCTTTAATGCCAGCGCCAAAACGTAATGGCGCAACACAAACACGTGCATCTTCCATCACTTCTTGAGCATCTTTAGCCCAACCTTTGATATGGAAACCGGTTTTTGGATTATGCAAAGCGGTTGCTTTCGGCGGCGGATAAGATCCGTAAATATGAAGTTCACTATCAGGCAACTGCTTACGAATCTTCGGCCAAATCTTCTGTAACTGAAGCACTGCATCCCAGTTAGGCGCATGTCTAAAATTACCTATCGTCATGAAATGCTTACGTTCTTCAAAGCTTTTCGTACTTTCAGGCAACGTGTTGAGATCAACCATGAACGGCAGGTGATGTAATAGTTTTGGATCGATATTGAACTCAGATTGGAGCAATTCCATCTCGTAACTTGAGATGATCAACGAAAGATCACAGCGCAGGATTGCAGCGATTTCACGTTTCGCCAAGTCACTGTACAGGTGCTCTTTCGTTAACTCTGTCTCTTTCTTAACAGCTTCATGTCGAGCATTGCGTAGGAATTGTAAATCTTCAGTATCCAGTAGCTTAAAGGCATTGGGACATACCTTCTCGACGCGCCAGCCGAATTGCTCTTCCATCATAAAACGGTCAAACATCACAACATCGGGCTGCAGCTCTTCAATGTAATCGTCAAAGCTATCGCAATTTAACTGTATAGATTGGCTTGTGATGCCCTCTTCAGAGAGATCAATCATGTGCTCGGTTTCTTGAGCGGGTGTTGCAAATTCAACTGACCAACCTTGTCTCTTAAATAGACGTAAAAGAGACATCATATGGCTGCCAGCCGCCGATGAATTCGGTTCTGGCCAAACGTAGCCAATTGCTAAAACTTTCTTCAAAATACTTCCTAAGAAATAACAAAAGGGCCACAGAAGCCCCTAATAAAACGTTAATCGAGTTATGCCGCTGATAATAATGGTTCTAAGAACTCAGCGATCAGATTCGTTCACCTACATTGCGAGCTATCATAAGCACTTCATCGGCTGAGTAAAAGTTTGAAATCGTGGTTTCGACTTGAGCGCCCAATGTCGACTGATAGAGCTTTTGTGCAAAGTTATCTGCTCTGGTGGTCACTAATACATGTTTTAGTGTCGAGCCCTGCTCTGATAGCTTCTGCTTCACTTGAGGCAAAGAGTCTAGAATCAGCTTTTTGCCCAATCCTTGCCCCTGAGCACTCGGTAACACAGCAAGTTGTTCTAGCTCCAAAACAGCTTCAGGCCTAAACCCACTCTTTTGAACCCAAATAATGTAGCCGACAATCTCGCCATCGCTTTCAGCAACAAAGTTAAGAAAGCGTGGCGCAGCATTTAAGTTACATTGTAACCAATTTTTTGAGTTTTGCTGTCGAACAAAAGTAGCTTGGTGAACTAAAGCCGCTCCATCGAGGTCGGCTTCTGTCATAAAACGAACTTGCGCCATGCTGCTACTCATTCTCAGAATTAGGACGCGTTTTACAGTGTAAAATGGCTCTCTCTAGAAGTTCTAATGCCGAGCTATCTGCTTCTGGAAGCTTAGCGTCCGATTGACCTAACGGATCAACACGGCTACCCCACTTAATATGGCCTGCCCCCCAAGTTAAACCGGCACCGAATGCCGCCACAAGGATGTTTGAGTTCGGTTTAACAAAGCCTTGCTCTAACGATTCACACAATGCAATCGGCACAGTCGCAGCCGATGTGTTGCCGTAGTTTTGAATGTTCACAAACGCTTTCTCACGTTCAATGCCCGCCATATCACACAGAGTTTGAATAATTCGGATGTTCGCTTGGTGCGGAATCACAACATCGATGTTTTCAGTTGAGATGCCAGTGCGACTCAATACTGTATGTGCTGCAGCGCCCATTCCTTTCACTGCACGCTTGAAGATCTCTTTACCAACGAAATCAAAATCCCAGTAACCGTTATCAGCAGCAAAGCGGTCCATAGACGTACCGAATTTTGGTACTGCTAGAATGTCACGGCCCTCTGCGTCACAACCGATTTGAGCTTCTTGTAAACCCACTTGTTCTTCAGTACGCGATAAAACCACAGCGCCAGCGCCATCACCGAATAGAACCGCAGTATCACGCTTGGTCCAATCGATGAAGAATGAAAGACGCTCTGCACCCACAACGATCGCATTGCGGTAGTTGCCCGCTTGAATCAATCGAGTTGCTGTTTCAACACCGTAGATAAAGCCTGTACACGCTGCATTAAGGTCAAAAGCTGCTGCGCTCTTGATGCCTAAGTTCTGTTGAACTTTAGACGCGGTATTTGGAATAAGAGAGTCTGGACTGCACGTCGCTACGATCACAAGATCGATATCTTCGGCTGTTAAACCAGCACACGCCATTGCATGTTGAGCAGCAACGGTCGCTAGCTCAGAGGTATTTACATGACTGATACGACGATTTTCGATACCAGTTCGAGTACGAATCCACTCGTCAGACGTATCAATGAAAGTGCTTAAATCATCATTGGATAGCACGGCTGGTGGCAGACACTTTCCCCAGCCCGTAATTTCAGCGTAAAATTTTGTCATCATTTACCTGTTTATTGTTTGTTTTTATTTGAGTATCTTATTCTTGTTTTAAACAGTATAAGCGTTCCGTACATGATTCGTAAATCGCGTTAGGCACGGAGACGCAATAAAAAGAGAAAGTTATGTCTACATTCAACACACGTTGCCCTTCTTGCGGTGGCGTAAACCGAGTTCCTTCAGAAAGAATTTCAGAAAGCCCTACTTGTGGTAAGTGCAAAAACGCACTTCTAGACGGTGCACCAATCGAAGGTACGTCACTGAATTTCCAATCAATTTTGAACAGTTCACAGCCTGTCGTTGTCGATTTTTGGGCGACATGGTGCAACCCATGTGTAGGTTTCGCACCTGTGTTCAGCGATGTCGCTAAAGAGCGCGCTGGCGATGTTCGATTTGTTAAAATTGATACCGAAGCTCAACAGCAACTGGCGGCTATGTATCAAATCAGAAGCATCCCAACGGTGATGGTGTTCAAGAACGGTCAACGTGTTGATACGATTAACGGTGCACTGCCAAAAGGTCAATTTGATCAGTGGCTTAATCAAGCACTAACTAAGTAATACTATTGGTTAAGCTATTGATTTAGCATTACTTAATTCTAAGTAAGCACACAAAAATAGGTTAGAGAGTCTTACCAAATCAAGACTATCTAACCTACTGTTTTATTTATGGTTATCACTTAACTTCTTGAATAAAACTACAGCTTCGCCTTTCGCTTGAATATTAGATTCTTGCTTGCCAAACCCGTATTGCTGTTTGATTTGATCTGCGACTTTCTCAGCAATCATAATGGTTGGTGCATTGGTGTTTGCCCCAATCAGTGTCGGCATCACAGAAGCATCAATGACTCTCAAATTATCCAATCCATAAACTTTGAGATCTTTATCTACCACAGCTAAAGAATCGCTACTAGGTCCCATTTTACAGGTCCCGATCGGGTGATACTGAGTGTCTGCACGATTGCGAATATCTTGCTCGATAGCCTTGTCATCACTGGCGTCCACAGGGTAGAAAGCATTGCCTCGGATATCATCAAACGCGGAACTCTCTAACATTTGATACTGCTTCTTCCAGCCCTTAATCATGATCTCCATGTCTTCAGGATGACTGAAAAACGCAGGATCGATCTTAGGCGGATCATAGGGATCATTACTATTGAGCGTTACGGTGCCGTAGCTCTTCGGTCGCAATAAGGTGACATGAGAGGTAAAGCCATGACTGGTATGAATTTTTCTAGCATGGTCATCTACAACAGCGACCACAAATACAAACTCTAAATCCGGTACAGCGATATGATCTTCGGAACAGAGAAAGCCTATTCCCTCTGCAAAATTACTGCTCATTTTACCGCGGCGTTCTTTGTGCCATAGTGGTAAGGCTTTGGTCATTTCAGAGGCCATTTGCAGCGAGATACCAAAAGTTTCACGCTTTTCACTGCATTTATACGAATGTACTAAGTCGATATGATCTTGAAGGTTCTTGCCCACTCCAGGTAATTCATGAACCTGTTCGATTCCATGTGTCTCTAGTTCAGTTTGAGCACCGACACCAGACAGTAACAGCAATTGGGGAGAACCAAACGCGCCAGCGGAAAGAATCACTTCTTTGTTGCATCGTATCTGATAACGCTTTCCGCTAGAACCATATTCAACACCAATCGCCTTCTTGCATTCAAACAAAACCTTATGTGTGGTGGCTTTAGTCACGACCGTGAGATTCGATCGTGAAAGGTTTGGCGTTAAGTAAGCCTTGGCAGCACTGCATCGTTCACCATTCAGCTGTGTTACCTGCGTCGGCATCGCCCCAAACTGAGCAGCGCCGTTAATATCCTCATTGCGAGGTACACCTATCGATTCACACGCCGTTAAATAACGTTCCAACATAGGGCTTGGCGATCTAAGATTGGCCACATTAAGAGGACCACCTTGGCCATGGAACTCATCTTGGTGGACTTCGTTGTTTTCTGCTTTCTTAAAGTAAGGCAAACAGGATTCATAGTTCCAGCCAGCATTGCCCAAGCTTTCCCATCTATCGTAGTCATAGCGATGTCCACGAGCGTACATCATGGCATTGATAGAGCTAGAACCGCCAAGTGTCTTACCTCTAGGCTGATAGCCTTTACGACCGTTCAAACCCGGCTATTCAACCGTTTCGAATGCCCAATTATTGAGTTTGGTTGGCATCATCGCCACCACGCCAACGGGTGTGTGAATGAATGGGCTGGTGTCTTTACCACCCGCTTCTAACAAGCAAACCGTCACATCAGGATCTTCCGACAGCCGAGAAGCCATCACACACCCAGCTGAACCACCGCCAACAATAATAAAATCATAACTATCCATTTGCCATCTCCGCTATTTCTAGTGGGTGTAACTCACGCTTCAAGATTTTTCCGGTTGCTGTCATGGGTAAGGCTTTACGAATGAATACCTTACGCGGGTATTTGTAGTCGGCGAGTTGCTCACGACACCATGCTATCAAGGCGGCACTATCACATTGCGTATGTTCGTGAAGAACCACATGCGCGTGGATCTCCTCGCCTAAATGTTCATGATGCTCGCCTACCACCGCGACCATTTCGACATCGGGGTGACACATCAACACTTCTTCGACTTCACGTGGATAAACGTTGTACCCACCACGAATAATCATGTCTTTAACACGGTCAACAATGAACAAATTGCCATGCTCATCGACGCGACCGATATCTCCCGTTAAGAACCAACCATCACGAATAGATTCAGCTGTCGCCTCTGGCCTTTGATAATAGCCTTTCATCACACTTGGGCTTTTAATGCAGACTTCGCCGAGTTCACCCATAGCGACAGAGTTGCCTGGTATATCAGTAATCTTGATGAGGTGGCCACATAAAGGCTGACCGACACTACCCGATAAACGATCGCCATCAATATGATTAAAGGTCGCAACCAGCGCCGTTTCCGAGAGCCCATAACCTTCTAAGACTGGTAATTCAAACTGTCGTATAACCTCAAGCGGCATAGAAGCACCGCCAGAAACACCTAACCTCAAGCTGTGTTTAACCTGTTCAGAGCGTTTGCTTGTGTTTTCTAAACTATCAGAAGACTCTTCTCCCGCCTTTAATAGCGCGATATACATAGTAGGAACACCCGCAAACACGCTGACTTTATGGCTAATGATCTGTTCAATAACCAATGACGGTTCAAAACGAGGAATCAACACCATGTTGGACCCTGTTAGCACACTCGCGTTCATCATCACCGTCTGACCGAAGCTATGGAATAAAGGCAGTGTAGCCATTGTGGTGTCGCTGTACTCCAATCTCATTAGATACTGTGACGACATCGCATTGGTTTGCATGTTGGTGTGGGAAAGCTCAGCCCCTTTTGGTTGACCCGTCGTGCCAGAGGTATAAAGGATCACAGCGGTATCATCGCCATGACAAGCCACAGACTCAAAAGGAGTAAAAGGTTGTGCCAACCAATCAGCGATTGATTCATGCTCCTCATTACTTTCTAAAGTAGTGTCTGTGTTTGTTGGGATAGGCATCTCGACAAAGTGTTCACAGTGGTTTGCCTGCTCAAAACCTTGTAAACCATAGCGACCAATTGGAAGCTCTTCACTGCCGTCAAAACATAAATAGGCCTTCGCGTTAGAGTCATTAAGGTGATAAGCGATCTCTCTGGCCTTGAATAGCACGTTCAAAGGCACGACTACACAACCCGCTTTTAGAATCCCGTAATAGGCTATCGGAAAGTAAGTCACGTTCGGGCATGACAACGCTACCTTATCTCCGTTCTGCAACCCAAGTCTTTTCAAGTTAGCAGCCACGTTTCCAGAAAGTTGTTCTAACTGAGAAAAACTGATTTCATCCGATCCCATACGCAGAGCGGCTTTAGTTGGAAAAAGCGAAGCGCTACGCTCCAAATTAACAGCAAGATTGTGCATCCATGATCTCCTTGTGCGGCTTAGACCTGTTTGTGACGGTCACCGTAGACGTTCTAATCGTTGTAATAAGTCTCTTTCTTGTCATCACGAGCCTGCACATTGGTGTGTCATGTAGATAAGAGTCGTTATTGAGCAAAATGTTTGAGACGCTCCAATGTGCAGCCCAATAAATTACAACATTTCGATAACATTTCGAACAGGTTTCAAAAAGACAAAAACCGGTGATATTCGGACACAGCCTGCGCTAGCCCAATAAAACCTTGCACACATAAACCAAAATTTGGAACAAGCTTGCGAAAGTGAGAACAAGCAACAGGCGTAAATGTTAAAAGTTCGGTTAAGATATCGATATTCAACAAGAGGCAGCTTATGGAATACACCGCAGTTTACGAACCCGACATGCAAGCATTCGGCATTCTGGATCTTCAGTTGCTGCATCGTTACCTGTCGCCTGTTCTCAGTATCGAAGAGTTGCTCGAAGGCAGTAACATCGATGCTCTCCAACTCAACACACCCGATACACACATCACTTTGGCGCAAAAGCTTGCTGTGTTCAGTAATGCGTTAGCGAATTCCAACGAAGACGGATTGGGGCTTAAAGTTGGCCAACAAGCGAGGTTCAGCGATTTCGGCGTGCTCGGTTATGCGGTGTTTAGCAGCGAAACACTACTCGATGCCTTTTTAATCGGGTTTAAGTATCTGCAACTTGCTGGCCCTGTCCTCAGGAAAACCATGTCTGTAGAAGACAACATTGGTTACTTTCGCGCAGAGCAACTTATCGAACTCGATTCTTTACTGCCCTTTTGTTGTGAATACTGGTTCGCAGCGATACACAGTTTGTGCGAAGAGGTCTTACAGCAGCCCTTTCCTTCTCAAGTGATCCGCTTCCCCTATCCAAAACCTGAATACGGCGATCTATACACAGAGATTTTCCGCTGCCCGGTTGAATTCAATAGTGACCGGCTTGAATGGGAGTTCGACGCAACCACCTTGTATTCATCTCTTCCTACCGCCAACCCCATCACTTTACAGATGTGCTTAAAATCGTGTGATGACATGTTGGCAAAAGTCAGTGCACCCAGTAGCCTCAAAGAGAAAGGCTCTCAGATGCTGATTGAAAGGCCAGGATGTTACCCTTCTATAGAATCCATTTCTTCAGAACTGGGCATGTCTTCTCGAACTCTGCGTCGTCACCTGAAAGCAGCGGATACGAGCTATCAGAAGATACTGGACCATGTTCGCTTTCACCTTTCCCGGCACTACCTTTCTTCAACTCGAATGAGTATTGAAGAGATATCTGAACGAGTTGGCTTTTCTGATAGCGCTAACTTTCGTCATGCCTTTCGTAAGTGGAGTGGTAACTCGCCACGTCAATACCGTAAAGAAACGGTCTAACACTTAAAATCCCACTCAATCCAAATCATAAAAAGACAATCACGCTGCAATCTTTTTCTAAATTAAACCACCAATGAACAACGGCTTAACGACTTTTTGCCCGCATAAAATCTCGCCAAACCACCAAATATCGCAACCGTATTTTAGTTTAGTTGGTCGATAAATCTCTTTTATCTTAACGACCATTTTTATTTGTTTTACCCAATTCAGTTTCTCCCCCATAGTCGCGGAAAATTCATCGTTTCTTTTACTATCAGAGGCTCCTGCATTGGACAACATCCAACCAACAACTCGCATAACTGTTCCTGTTATTGCATTGTCTTTTTACGCGATCGCTTCAGGCTACTTAATGAGTTCATTACCATTAATGCTGTCTGAGTATGGCTTAGACAAAGATCTATCGAGTTGGTTAGCGAGTGCATTCTATGCAGGTCTACTGGCTGGTACATTATTGATTGAACGTGCCATTGCGCGTGTTGGCCACAAAGATGCGTTCGTCATCGCATTGAGTGTGTTCATCGCAACGATCCTTGTATTGCCATTGATCCCACACCAAGCAGTATGGCTACTAGCTCGCTTTGTGGCTGGTGTGGCGGTTGCAGGTATCTTCGTGATTGTAGAGTCTTGGCTAATGAGCGGCGACGAGTCACAACGCGCAAAACGTCTCGCTATCTACATGTGTTCACTGTACGGCGGTTCTGCAGTTGGTCAGCTTGGTATCGGTTACCTAGGTATTACTGGTGGCGTACCTTTCATCGCAATGTTCACCCTTCTGTTTGGTGCGATCATTGTGCTGATGTACGGACAAGCAACTCCACCACAGATCCACGATGCGCAATCTTTGTCTTTAAAGCAGATCAGCAAATTAAGCCACAGCGCGCTAATTGGCTGCATTGTTTCCGGATTAACGCTAGGTGCGATTTACGGCTTGATGCCAGTTGAACTTGCTCAACGTAACATTGCACACGAAGACATTGGTGGTTTGATGGCTTTGGTTATCATGGGTGGTATGGCTGTACAGCCGATGGTGACTTGGTTATCTCACCACGTAGGACAAGTGTTATTAATGGCTTTGTTCTGCCTGCTAGGGGTTGCAAGCATTGGTGTGCTGACTATCAATCACGATTTCTACGTACTAGGCATGAGCTTGTTCGTATTAGGCATGGCCACATTTGCGCTATACCCAATCGCGATTAACTTAGGTTGCCGTAACCTTGACCCAAGCTACTTGGTGTCAGTGACTCAAATCATGCTACTTTGCTACAGCATCGGTTCTGTTGCGGGACCAATCGTTGCAGACAGCTTTATGGATTCACAAGCAGGATTGTTCACTTACCTGTTCGCGTCTCTACTTGCTACAACGATCTACATGTTGATTGCTAGCCTAAAGCGCTCTCACCTACAGATTGCAGGCGAGTAAGCTTAAATAGACAGACACTAGATGCGTGTCATTAGGGCTCCGAGTTCAGACTTTATGTCTAAGCGAAGGGCCCTTTTCAACTCATGCCTATATGTAACCTTCTTCTCCCACACTTCTCATTTCATCGTGCAAGGCTAACCAAGAAGTCGATGGCTCTTTCGATATTGACTGGGTGACAAACCGAAATGCTTTTTGAAACGATGCGAAAAGTTATAAGGATCTTTGTAGCCTAAGCGATTAGCAATCATAGAAACTGACCAATCTTGATATTTCAGTAGACTGGTGGCTTTGTCCATGCGTAATTGAATCAATTTACTGCGTGGTGAGAGGTTGAATAGCGTCTTGGTGACCCTATTGAGTTGCTCTTCACTGATGAACACTCTTTCAGCCATCCCTGCCACTGTCCATGGCTGATGCAGACTACTTTCAATTTCGTTATAGAGCGCTTGAACACGTGCAGTGGTGCTGGTCGACTTAGGCTCAAACCCCGTCAATGTTCGGATAATTTCACTCAAGAGTAACTTACGGTAACTGGCTCTACCGCCTATCTCAAAGTAAACCAAGTTCATTAATGACCAGATCTGCTCACACTCTCCAAAAGGCACAATCCCCTGTCCTAAACTTGCTATGTGCTGCCATTGCTTGGTGTCAGGCGTCAGCATCCACGCCATTTTCCAATAATTATATTGAGGATCGAGTTCAAAACGAAATGGGGTTTCAGCAGGAAGCACCACGAGTGTATAAGGTGTAATCGCTTGGACCGATGTTGCGGTTGTTAGAATGCCGCCACCTTCCATAGTGAAAATCAACGTATGAACATTAACGGATTCGCGCTCAACCCAGTAGCCATCATATAGCTTCGCCATGCCGCCCATATAGACACCAAAGCTTTTCATCTCTGGAATATCTTCAACGGTCAAAAAACGTTCTTTGCACTGTTCAGCGAGAAAAACATCATCATGCCAAGTTGATTTTGGTCTCATTGAATCAATGACGGATTCGCACAGGTTTTGTTGTTTTTTAAACATGTTGTTACTTCGCTCAAATCACTATAGTTCTGCCATAAATCGGAGAGCTTATGACAACTAACATCAACCCTAACTCATCTATGAATAACAAGCCAGAGAGCATCTTACCTCGTATCGTTAAACTGGGTTTACCTGTTGCTTTACAAAGTGCGCTTGTCGCTATTCTTGCCCTTGCTGACGTATTAATGGTCAGTGATTATGGTATGGAAGCAGCTGCGGCTGTGGGAATTGCATCAAAATGGCACTTCGTTGCTATTATGATTATGGCAGGGTTGGCCTCAGCAAACGGAACATTAGTCGCTCAATACTGGGGAAAGAACGACCGAAAAAGCGCGCGAACGGTATCATCTATCGCAATGGTGTTTGGCTTAAAAGTTCTGCTGCCTGTTACTGCAATCATCACTCTTGGTTCTCAGTTTTTAATGATGTTGCAAACCAGCGATCAAACCGTGATTGAACTTGGCGCGACTTACCTATGGTATGGCTTCCCCGTTCTACTGCTGACTCACATTGTCGTCGTGGTAGAAGCAAGCATGCGCTCATCAGGTGACACCGTAACCCCGCTGCTATTAGGCGCGGTGACCATTGCACTCAACATTGCGCTTAACTTCGTTCTAATCAAAGGTGCCTTTGGTATTCCCGCTATGGGCGTAGCAGGTGCAGCACTGGCGACGGCACTCGCTCGCGCAATTCAAGTCGGCTTGATGTATAGCTACATGCGCATGCGTAAACATTGGTTGTTAACCACGCCTAGCTCACCACATCGTCCATCATTGTGGCTATCTTACCGTCGTATTGCTTTGCCACTAACGATGAATGCCGTGTTATGGGCAATGGGTACTATGGCATACCAAATGATCTTCGGTCACATGGGCACAACGGAACTTGCTGTGTTCTCTATGCTCGCGCCTTTTGAGTCGCTGTGTTACTCGATATTCTTTGGTATTTCTGTAGCGTGTTCCGTGTTGCTTGGTCACTCACTCGGTCGTGATGAGTTTGATGACGCTATGAGTATGGGTCTGACGTTCATCAAAGCCGTGGTTGGTTTTGGTGCGGTTGTAGGCTTGCTATTGTTTATGGGTAAAGAGCACGTTCTGTCATGGCTAAACCTGACCAAAGACGCTTTATACCCGCTTGCTTCACCTGCGATGATGATCATGTGCTTTGCGGTCGTGATTCGCATGCTCAACATGGTGATCATTAACGGTATTATTCGTGCTGGTGGTGATAATGCGTTCTGCCTTCGCATGGATTTCATCGCGATGTGGATGGTGGGCATTCCAGTATGTGTTTACGGCGCGTTTGTCGCTGAATGGGACTTTAAATACATCTATGGTCTAATGTTGGTAGAAGAAGTCGTGAAATTGACCATCTGTTCACACCGTTACTTGAGCCGACGCTGGATCAACAACCTAACGGTGACCTACGAAGAGCCTCAAGCGGCGTAAGTTTCAGTTACCTGGCTATATTCAAACTTAGATAAAACGTATCTACATAAAAAAGGTCTGAGAAATCAGACCTTTTGCATTTCTTTAGAAATTACTTTAAAGCGCCACTTACTTCTTGTTCATTCGGATATGGCGGTTCGACACATTCGGCAACGGCTTTTCAGGCACTTTCCGTTTCTCATGAATCAGATGTCGAATCGCTAATATCGGATGCTTAAGTAGCATTCTTGGCCCGGCATAGCGCATCACCAATAGCATCTGCTCTTTTGGATCGGGCTTATAGCAATGGATCGGACACTTATTGCAGGTCGGTTTGGCTTCACCATAAGGGCATCTATCCAGTCGTGTTTCGGCGTAACGCAACAGTTGCTCACACTCCTCACATAACGCGTTATTCTGACGAACTTCACCGTGGTGATCTTTGCAATAGATGTGCACCATCGCAATAACGGTTTTGTACTCCGTTGCGAGCTCACCTTGTAGAATATTGTTATGTTGGAACATGTTTTAATTACCTAATGAGAAACCGTACAGGTTGAGATTAACGCTTTCGCTTATCACATCTTCAACTCGCTCGAACACAAAGCCTAACTTAGTCAGTAGTGTGATACTTCGAATGTTATCAGAGGTAGTGATGGCAACTAAATGATCGATATCAGCATTCTGCTTAGCTTGTTCAATTATCGCCTCCGCGGCTTCTTGGGCAAAGCCTTGACCATAAAACTCAGGAGCAAACCCGTAGCCAATATCATGCGACGCTAAGGTGTCTCTTTTTATTAATCCGCAGATACCAATTGGCGTTGAAGTTTCTTTGATTTCAACCATCAACAAACAGACACCCTTCTCTTCATGCATCTTAAGAATGTTGTTTTCAATGTACTCGACAGCCTTTTCAGTGTCGTTGATTTCCTTATCACCAATGTAACGCAGGAAATCTTCTGAGCTGTATAGTCGTTGAATAAACGCCGCATCTTGAGGTGTGATCATTCTTAATCTTAAACGTTCGGTCTCGACTGACTGCATAGTGATATTTTCCTTGCTGAATACCATGTAAATATTGAGTTCTAGAGCTAAAATGATTATCCTCCACCGCCTAAACTAAATACAAGGCTATGCAGCAATGAACCGTAAGAAAAAAATCAATCAAATTCTAAAAAAGAAGCAGAAACAGGCGAATTCTAAACTGCATAGTAGCAACAAGCCTCGCTACATCTCTAAAGCTGACCGTGCAAAAATGGAAGCTGAAGAACAAGCGAAAGCAGCTCAAGAGCAAGCTGAAGGTTCAGTAGAAGCAACGGTTGAAGCTGAAGAGACAAAAGCTGCAGAGTAAGTTTATACTCGCAGTCCTCTTGTCTGACACTCTTTTCAGAGCCAACAGACAAGAACAAAAAAGCAGCCTCAAATTGGGCTGCTTTTTTGATCCTACCATTTTTAATCGCGCTGGTTAGCCTTTGAATGGCTGCACTTCCCAACGGGCAAACGGTGCTTTTGCGTTGATTCCCGCTCTGCCCCAACGATCAACAGAATCCACTACCAAGATACGCTCATTCGGTACCAATGATTTAATCAAGTTGCTTGGCTTTTTCGCTGTAACTAACCATAGAGCATCATCTTCCGAAAACATCTCTTTAAGCTTGGCTTTGTCCTGCTCTGTCCATTCCAGTTCAGCTTTGAACATGCGTTCTTCAACAAACAGTTGGCTGCCAGAGGCGAAATCTTCCAAGCTTTCTGAAAGCAACAATACTGAATCTACGTCATTGTCGAGCAATACTGCTTGCTGCTTGTTGATCAGTTCACGAACATCCAACATCACACGTTGTAAGTTGCTATCAATCGTTTCAGCTTGCGCAGGCCACAACAACTTAAAGTCGTCAGCCACAATCGCCGCCATACGTGTTAAGTTGGTCGGGTTTAACCATGCGTATTTAGACACATCACCATTCGACAATGTAAGCGCAGCAACGCCTTGTGCACGCGGTGTAATCGCTTGAGCGGCATCAACCTCAACTAAACGGATATTGCTTTGTCTTGCGTATACAAACGTAGGGTCGGCTTGCCAGATCGATGACAACGTTACCGCAACGGTCGCCTTTTCACCCGATTGAAGCACTTTACTCGCACCCTTGGTACCAAACCAATTCGGCAGACGGTCAATACCGTAGCGCTTAGGTGGTAGATATTCGGTCGTAATGTCCGTGCCTTTGGTTAGCTCTGTCGCCAATGCATAAGTCACAGGTGTACTGGTTAGGATGTCTTCTGCATTCACGTTCAGTGACATCAAAGAACCAGCCATTAATACACTACCAAGTACACTCACTTGAGCCGTTGCTTTTACTGAGCTAGCGATACGATTCATTAAACAAGTCATGATTACGCCTTTCTTACAATTCGGTATAGCGTTGCTGCTAGGAAAAACGTTGCAGAAACGATGATGATTGAAGCGCCCGATGGCACTGGCAGTTTGAGTTCCATAGGCAACACGGTTCCAACCAAACATGCGATGGTTGCGAGTAATGCCGACAAGAGAACAAAGCTCCCCATACGTTTAGTTAACAATCGAGCGGTCGCACCTGGAATCAACAATAACGCACCCACTAGAACTGCACCTACGATCTTCACGGCCGCAATTGTCACTAAGGTGATCATCATGACAAACAAGTAATCGTAAAAGCTGGTGTTGTAACCACGAACCTTAGCTATATCAGGGCTGATACAAGTCAGGAGAATGCGGTTGAATGTCGGTATCAAGAGCAAGATGATGATCGCGCAACTACCTGCGAGAATCGCTAAGTCTTGGTCTGTTACCGTAAGAATCGAGCCAAACAGTACGTTTTCAAGCATGTGGATATTGATCTTACGAGCAACATACATCAGTAACGCCGCACCCACTGCCAGTGCTAAAGCAAGGAAAACGCCAACTAAAGTATCGTATGGCACATTGGTTCTGTTTCTTACAAAGTGAAGAAGCAGCGCGAAGATCATACAGAAGCTAAACAAACCAATAATTGGGTTTTCTGGTGGCTCGCCAAGCAAAACACCAATAGCGATACCGGTTAACGCTGCGTGGCCGACGGCTTCTGAGAAGAAAGCCAGACGCTTGGCAATCACCAAAGTACCCAGACCACCTAACAGAGGACCAAGTAGTAACGCTGCAACCAAAGCATTGACCATGAAGGCATACATGAAACTGTCTGATAACCAGCCCGCTTCCACGCCACTAATGGCTAGTTGTCGTAACCAATCCATTACGCAACCTCCTTCGATTTGGTCATCGCAGAGCCACTGCTGTAGTGCTGGAACAGGCTCTCGATTTTACTTGGGTGTAAGACTTGTTCGTGTGGGCCACTATCAACCAAGAATCGATTCACAACATGTACGTTCGCTTCGAGTCGACGCACTGCCGTGACATCGTGGTGTACCGCAAGGATCGTACGACCTTCACTAACACATTCACGAATTAACGATTCAAGATAACGAACGCCCTGCTCGTCCATACCCGTGGTTGGTTCATCCAACACCAGTAGACTTGGGTTATCTAATAGCGCTTGGGCAAACAGCACGCGTTGCTGCTCACCACCCGATAACTGTCCCATGCGGCGGTCGCTACGAGTAGCCATACCAACGCGATCTAATTGTGCGAGTGCAAGATCCAATTGCTTAGACTTACGACGCCAAAATAGCGGAATTCGAGTTTGGTTAAGCAACACGAAATCCATGACCGTCAAAGGCAAGCTCGATTCGAAGGTCGCTTTTTGTGGAACATAACCGATACTTGGCTTTTCTGGCCAATGAATATTGATTTGCCCAGAGAAAGGCGTCAAACCAAGAACAGAGCGTAGCAGAGAGGTTTTACCACCGCCGTTTGGCCCCATGATTACATGGCACTCACCCGCTTTAAGTTCTAGTGAGATATCGTCAAGAATGACGTTGTTGTCATATTGCAGACCGAGTTGATTGATTGAAATCGATGGACCTAACATTATGCGTTCCCGCTTTTAGCTTGGTTCGCCGCCGCAAATTTCATTGCTTCGATTAATGTCTCGAGATTCTTCTGCATCTCAACTTCGACTTTGTCGTCTTCATATTCGCCATGCGTCATGTGAGAGAAACGGTAAAGCTGAACACCCGTTTCCGCTTCAATCGTGTCAACAAAACGGTTTGGCATGTTTAGCTCGTAGAACAACACGTCAATGCCCGATGCGCGGATCTTTTCGATCGTTTCTTGCAACTGGCTCGCACTTGGTTCAACACCGTGTGCAGGCTCAATCACCGCCGCAACATCCACACCAAATTCTTGAAGGATGTAGCCATACGCATTGTGCGTGGTCGCCACCTTCATACCTGAAGTATCTAACTCACCTAATGACAACATCGCATCGCGCTTCATAAAGCGAAATTGCTTTGTGTATTTACGTGCATTCTTACGATAAAAAGCCGCGTTGTCAGGGTCGAGCTTAGAGACCTCACTCGCGATGGTGTAAACCTTTTGAATTGTTGTCGAAAGCCCAACAAAGGTATGTGGGTTAACGGCACCTTGACCAACAGACTGACCAAGAGCAGGAAGTAGAGGCACTTCTTTGTTTGCTTCGATCACGACTAGGTCATCACGTTGCGCGGCTGAAATCACTTTAAGCGCGAAGTCATCGTGACCAATACCGTTTACCACGATGGCGTCCATCTGGCTCAATCTCTTCAAGTCGTTCGGTTGTGGCAAGTAGTTATGCGGATTAAAGCCGGCATCAACCAAAGGAAGGATGTTCACTTTGTCGCCTACTACTGCTTTTACGTAGCTGTAGTAAGGTTGAAGCGTGATACCAATCGTCAGCTTGTTGCTGTCGATCTTATATTCTTTTGCCAATGCATTGGGTGCCATGAACACCGCTAATAACGACATGAACAGAGTCATAATTCGCATAGTAATTCTCTTATTATTAGTGAGCATCGCTTTCATGATGCTGTTCAATTTCTGATTCGTTCACGACCATTTTCCAACCCGTAGACTCTAGCGTGTGTTGGTCAAAAGTAGCGGGCTGTTTCGCTACACCGCCCAAGAAGATCCAGATTTCAGGAGAAACGCTGTTCGCATTTAAAATAAAGGAATCCGCAAAACCATGATCGGTAGGCGTAGCTTGTTCACTTGGAGTAGAAAAGTAATAACCACGCTCGTCCAGTACCCAAGCATGAGAACCTTTGCGCTTCCAACTCTGATCTTCTACAAACGGGGCAACCCATTCATCTTTAAGTGATGCAACACTCGGCCATTCACCATCTGAGTCCATGCGCAGGTCACGGATTTCTTCATGCGCTAAACGCAGCTCTGATAGCATCGCCAAGTTTTCTTGTTCAACATCAGTCACTAGAATTTGATGATCAAGCACTGCTTTAACGTGGGATTCAGCCTGATGAAATGGGATTGCGACAGTTGCAAAGCAAAGGATGAACACAATGATCAGTCCTACCCATTTGCCCTCTCTGCCGCCCGTATCAGCACGTACGCTTTGAATCATCATTTTTCACTGATCTCTACAACATCAACTTCAACTGGAAACTCATGACCTGAATCGAACACAAGGTAGAACTCAGTGTCAGGATGTGGGAATTCAACGATAGAACGTTTATCTGTCATCTCTTTTGCAATCAAGTTGTCTTCGTAATCGTACATCTCAACTGCGTAATCAATCGCTTTGCTGCCATCCGAATAACCCGCTTCACAAGCAACAGTCTTACCTTCAAACCAGCAGCTCATCAGTGGAAAGTGTGCTTGCGCAGGTAATGCAGCGAAACCAAGTCCCAATGCTAAGCAAGGAGTCATTAAAGCGTTAAGTTTTGTTTTTATTGTCATGGTTCGTACCCTAGCCACAGTGCAAATTCTCAGAAGTAAACTGAGCGATAAAGGGCTCAAATGAGCCCTTAAGTTTTTTTGATTCTTAATCAGGGATCTAGCCCCGATATCACAGACTATTGAAGCAGCGCTTCGAACGTTAGGTGAACGTTCGCGCTTGCTTTGTCTGCCAGTGGGTTGTCAATCAACTCACCTTTGTAGTTCGCTTTCATTACGTAACGACCTGCTACGTCTGGAGTAAACGTGATTTCACCGTTCTCATCACTCACCACATCAATCTGCTCTTGGTGGTTGCGGTAAAGCGTACCTTCACGAGTAATCTCCGCTTTCACGTCTTTCTGGATTTCACCGTTGTAGAAGAACTGGAATGTCACAGGTTCGCCTTCAACGATATCTGAAGGGTGTGTCACAGGCTTCATTTCTAGAAGCTTGCCTTCAATTTTGAACACTGAATCCGTTGGCTTACCTACCGTGATGTAGCTTTCTGCACGAGTGAAGCTGATCTGCGTTACCACGTCACGTGATTTTTCAGGCAGAACTGAGTCACGCTCAGCTTTGTTTGCTTTAATCCACTTCACCGTGTCACGGCGACCCGCTTTGTATTGCGTGTAGTAAGACGGCTGGTTGTTGATCGCCACTTTGTGTGTACCTTCTTCTTCAAAATAGAAGTCGAAGATTGAACGACGCTTGCCACGAATAACGAAGTTAGGACGCTCGCTGCGGCCATCAGGCATGATGACATGTGCATTTTCACTGCCTGCAGGTTTATCAAAAACAAACGTACCGTGAGACGCAGTCACGTCGAACGTTAGCCAATCACCCCCTTCTTTCGATACGGTAAAGTGTGATGGCAAAATCCAGCGTGGGTGAGCTTGTGCCGTTGTCGTTGCTGCTAGGCCGAATGCCATCACACCCGCTAGAGCAAGTGCTTTGATTTTTGTCTGTTTCATCATGTTCAATTCCATTATTTATAATTGTTAGCCGTGTTGCTCTATCTGAGCCTACGATGACCACTGTCTATTCTGTTCAGCTTGGTTTTACTGTTCGCACTTACTATTTAGCGATGTAGTTCAGGGTGATTTCACCCGTCTCTTCCGTTGCTTTTAATTCGTAAGATACGTTTGAATCTGTGAGTGATACTTTTTGGCGAAGGTAGTTACGGCCACCATGTTCACGAACCACTTCGATATGAACCGTGTACTCGCCTTGTTCTAACGTTTCACCGCTGTCGCTCTTACCATCCCACACGAAACGGTACTGGCCAGCAGGACGTGTTGCAGACGTCACAGCATCAACCAGTTCACGATCGTAACGGCCAACCTTTCTCCACCAGCTGCGCAGATCCTTAAGCCATTCGTCTTTACCGACCCAAAGCTCGATGGTTTTCACTGACTTTCGTTCGCTATTCTCTACCCACACCGCCACATAAGGACGTGCATACATAGAGGTATCAATCTTTGGAAGCTCAAAGCTGACATCCAGTTTTACCGTATCAGGAATCGCTTGTGCCATACCTAGGCTTGGCAAAAGAGATAAAGCAAGAAGCGCCTTGCTCCAGTTCATTTTTTTCATGTTTAACAACCTTTTAAATCCGTTTAACCTTTAATTCGTTCTTCAAGCTGATTCATCAACCCACTTCATCAAGCTAATTAAGGGTTAAGGTACGGCGACAAAATAGATAACCAGTGAGATTGCAGACCCAAACACCGTCCATTTAATGGAGGTATTGAGTGTTTTTTTCTTAGGTAACAGTAAGCACACGCCAGTAAGCACAAAGAAGATCATCAGTAGCGCAGTGATATCGATAAACCATTTCCATACTTCACCGCTGTTACGACCTTTATGTAGATCGTTCAACAATGCGATAACGCCGTAATTCGTGGTTTCGACTTCTACAAATTCAGACGTAACGTCAACAAACACGGAAGCGTTGTAGCCCGGTCCTTTGAAGTCCATAGACACTTCACCGATGAGTAACTCACCGTCTTCGATCTCTGCGTAGATGTCCAAACCTGAAGGAACGCCGGAGAGGTTAGCTTCTTCAAACAGAAACGTTTCAAAGGCTGTCTCGTCAGCTTTTAAACGGCCGTCTTGGATCGTAAATAAACTAGTAGGAAGCGTTAGCGTAGAGCGTTGGATATTGGGTTGGCTTGATTCAAATAACTCAGGTCGGTTCAGGGTTATACCTGTCACTGAGAAGAAAAGAACCACGAACAGAAGAGCCATAGAAATATAAACATGAAGTCGACGAGACCATGACTGAACCGCCCTACTTTTTAACGACATACAAACCAATACCTATAAATTTTATGGCGACAATTTAGTTGATAATCATTCGTATTGGCATTCAATTTACATTGTTTACGTTTGCCGAGCGGCGTAAGAAAATTTACATAACATTACATGGGAAGTAATCGAACTGTATGCATATTCTTGCTAACGTGTACTAAAGGGAATGGATAGCTTGTATTTGAGGTCATCGATAGTAAGGTCAAACCTCAAAAAATCTCAATATAAACATGCTTGATTGAGGTTGGTTTAAGGTAGCAATTGTGGCTTTAAGGAATGAAAGTTGGGACTATTTAAGCTTCGTAACTATTAACCTTCGGAGCTATTTGATCTTTGGAACATTTTGAAGATCATACACAAACGGCGGACTCTTCGGTTGATGCGGTTTGTTAAATACAGACTAGTAACCGATTTAACGATAGCTAATAAGGCTTAAAGGGATTTTGAAATGCGTATTATTGTTTTGGCTTTTACAGCGCTCGTAACAGCGTGTACCAGCCAAATAACCAGCACGGAAGAACATATTCAACAATACATCGGTTCAGACATAACCGATGTACAAGAACGTTATCTCACCGAACGCTCACGCCCTATCAGTTTTTGGGCGTCTCGAAACTATGCTTGGATTGAAACCAAGAAGCCGTTAGACAATGGTTATACAGTACACGCATTCAAAAACCCTTATCGTGACTGCACTATTAATTGGGTTGCTGATACCAGCGGCGTGATTCAAAGTGCGACGTCCCGCGGTACGATGTGCGAGCCTTAACTGACGTACTGGAACGATAAAGTTCAAAAAGCTTTAACCGCCAAAAATTAAAAAGGGTGTCATTTGAACCATCAAATGACACCCTTTTCTATTTACTTCTTTCTCTTGTCTTCTTTTGCGTTAACAGCAGTTAGACGTTGCCGTTATCACTAACCGTTCTTAGCTGAGTCAGATATTTAATCCAACCTTTTGCTTCAGAAGAAGGCTCAATGTTGTTCGCACGTTTCGCTTGAGCAAGAGCATTATCAAGATTCTTTAGCTTGTACCATGAACGTACTTTCGCTAAAGCAACATCAGCTTGCTTGTTCTTGTCTTTCACTTTATCCAAAACAACCAGAGCACGATCGTAGTAACCTTGTTGAACCAGTAACTGAGCCACATTCCAATGATATTGCGTGTCTTTTCTAGACGCTAACGTCCACACTTCAATAGCACTGTCCCACTCTTTCGCTAACTGCCAGTAGGTTGCTTGCTCAGCCAGAAGTTGAACATCGCTGTTCGCATCATCTAACTTACTAATTTCTTGTGCTGCGCGCTCTGGAATGCCACGTTTCGCGTAAAGCTGCGCTAACAAGCGGCGATCTGAGTTCTTCAGCTCAACACCTTGTAGATCAGCCAGTGCTAACGTGTTCAATGCATCACGATTACGATCTAACCTAAGTTGAATACCAACCAGTTGACGCCACCAGTTATCTTTCTCGGGTTGAAGTTCAATCAAGCTTTCCAGTGTAGGAATCGACTGTTTCCACTGCTTTAACTGAAGCTGTGCGCCCAGTTTTAGCGATAGAGGTGATAACTCTGGTTTTGAATTGAACTTGTCGTGATTACCGATGGCCACTAGGACTTTCGACCAGTTTTCAATTTGGTATTCAGCTTGTGCAATTCGCATCCAAAGCGCGTCTTTCTTTTCCTTTTCAGGCGCTGTTTTCACTAACTCGTAGTAGTGCGGAAGCGCGTTTTTAAACTGCTGATCGTTCAACAACAAATCAGCCAGCATACGCTTCGTTATCCAAGCTTGCTCATCGACTAACAAATTCGTATCGACGGCATAAGTGAGCTGCTTAATCGCCGCGTCAGTTTTGCCATCTTGCCAGTAAAACACACCCAACATACGAGCTACGTATGCTTTGTCGTAACCTTTAGAAAGCTCCAAGCCTGCGAGTACATCAATCGCCTGTTTAACCTGTTCATCTTGAGCAAGCTTATGCGCCTTTTGAACACGAATAGCAGTATATTGGGTTAGCTCTTGCGCTTGTGTTGTAAGGGGCATTAACAACAAGCCCACTAATATCCATATCTGTTTCATCATTTTGCCAACTTAAACTCTAGTTTCACGGTTTGAGCAACCTGAGCTATCGCTTTTCCATCGACGACTTTTGGTTGATATTTCCATTTTTTAAGTGCTCTCATCGCTTCACGTTCAAACATACGACGTGGGTTTGCGTCAGTGACTTGAATGTCAATTGGGCGTCCCGTTTCGTCGATGGTAAAAGACATTATCACATGGCCTTCAGCGCCACGCTTCAGCGCTTTAGGTGGGTAACGAGGTTCTACTCGATACAGAGGCATTGCTTGTTGGTTTGACCCAAAATCAGAAAATGTCGGCGCGTTAATCGCTAGGCCGTCAATGGATGTATTCAAATCCAATGAAGGCAAAGAAGACATCGAATTCAGAGGCGTAACTTCAGCTTGTGACTGAGACGTTTGCGCTTCCGGTGGCGGCTCTGGCATTTCTGGTTTTTCAGGGACTGCGCGTTGTCTTCTTTGAACTTCTTGTTCTTGTTCCACCATTACCATGTTGAAACTTAACGTCTCGCTATCGTCTGGTGAACGTTGGTGGCCATTATCGACCATCCAAGCCATGAAAGAAAACAGCGCTAAGCCCAACGCGCCCGCTAGCGGTAAAGCAAGAAATAGGCGAATCATTTATGAAGATCCTCCAAGATCATCGCTTATCAGCAGCAAGCGCAATGTTTTTAACACCTGCACCTTTCGCGGCATCCATCACTTTAACAACAGTACCGTTGTAAGCGTGTTCATCCGCTTGAATAACCAAAGAAGCATCAGGTTGTTCTAGCAACAAGTGCTCTAACGTCGCTTGGACACGTTCAACATCTACGACACGCTTGTCGATGAAAATGTCGTTTGCAGAAGTAATCGCAACAAAGATGCCTGCATCCTTTTGGCTTACTACGTTAGAAGCTTGTGGGCGATTGACTTCCACCCCTGACTCACGAACAAATGAACTGGTCACAATAAAGAAAATAAGCATGATAAAGACAATATCAAGCATCGAAGTAAGGTCTATTTGAGCCTCTTCGTTTTTAGAATGACGTCGACCGAGTCTCATCGTTGACTCCTTAAAGATTTTTCTAATTTCAATTCTAAGCGGTTACATACTTTCGCTAAGCGAGCGTGAACGAACATGCCCGCTAACGCTGCAACCATGCCTGCCATGGTTGGCAGTGTTGCTAACGAGATACCTGAAGCCATCAATTTAGGGTCACTGCTGCCTTGTGTCGCCATAACATCAAAAACAGAGATCATACCGGTTACAGTGCCTAGCAAGCCCAACATCGGGCAAATAGCGACTAACAACTTAATAAAATTCAAGTTTTGGTTAAGCAAGATACTCGCTTGCCCTAACCAACCTTCACGAATGGCTTTGGCATGCCAAGAAGAGTGATCTTCTCTTTCATGCCATTTCGCTATCCAAGCTTGGCGTTGCTTAGGAAAGTAGAACGCAAGATAAAGCACACGTTCTACCACAAGCACCCAATACACTAGGACGACAGCCGCTAGCCACCACAGGACGAAACCGCCCTGCTCCATAAAGCTTGATAAAGACAGCAGCCAGTCACTCGTTAACCAACTCGCTGGTAATAGAGAACCCGACAAAATATCCATTACGCAGCAGTCCCAACTGGTGAAACAACAGCGTTTGATTCAACGGTCTTTTCAGCCTGCTCAGCAACAAGACCAATACCTTGCTTCTCAAGAATATTGCGAATGTTTTCTGCTTGAGTGCTAAGAATGTTGTGTGCCAGTAGAAGAGGCATTGCCGCAACCAGACCAAGTACCGTAGTTACAAGCGCCATCGAGATACCACCCGCCATAACTTTAGGGTCGCCATTACCAAACTGAGTGATCACTTGGAATGTTTCGATCATGCCGGTTACTGTACCTAAAAGGCCCAACATTGGTGCTAGTGCCGCCAATAGCTTAAGCATCGATAGACCTTTCTCTAGGTGAGTCTGCTCATCAACTACCGCTTCTAAAAGTCGCAACTCTAATGCTTCAACCGTTTGGTTTTGTTCCTTGTTGTACATCGCAAGAACACGACCTAGTGGGTTATCACCCGCTTGCTCAGGGTTCTTAAGTTGCGCGCGAATTTTCTGGCGTGCGATAGCAAGAGAGACACCACGAACTAATGCGATGATTAGACCAATAGCTAGTAGGCCAAGAATCACTTTACCAACCACACCACCCGCTTGTAGACGGTCAGTTAAACTTGGCGTAAGTGCTAATTGCTCTAGCATAAACCCGCGAGAAGGATCGACAACCACGTTAGATACTTCACCATTCGCTAACGAAGAAAGTGACGCTAACGTTGGACCATTTTGTGGTTGCTTAAGGTAAGCGATCGCATCTTCACGCTGAGTGTTCCAGCTAACATAGCCTTGCTCTGTCACAAGACCAATCGAACCTAGTCGGTAAGCGTCAACCTTGTTTGTATTGCCTTCACCATTAATGAATGCAATTTGAGATTTGCTAAGCTCAGAGCTCGCTTGGATCTGTTCAACCATGCTCATCCACAAACCGGTCAGCTGTGGCATTGAAGGCAGTGATTTAGCATCAATGATTTGATCAACAGTTGCAGTGTGTTCAGCACGATCAACACTATTCACGGTTGAGCTAAGCTCTGCGCCGAGTTCTTTTGCGTTTTGACGAACGACACCGAACAGCTCGCCTAAGCTACCGGTTTCTAAACGCAGCTTCTCTTCTAAGCGAGCAAGCTTGTTTTCGTTATCACTGAACGTTTGAGTCAGAACATCTGTCGCACCTTGGATAGACGTACGCTTCGCTTCAAGCTGAGCTTTGATCGCTTTCAGTTCTTGTTCTGTCTTTTTGAAATCAGCTTCACGCACTACGTTGTGAGAAGCTTGAGTTCGACTCTCTGATTTTGCTTTATTAACTAGCTGAGCCGTCGTATCTGATGCAGAGAAAGCTGAAAATGAAATAGACGTAATGCAAAGCAATGCTGCTAATGGCTTTAAGTTCATTACTTAACCTCCGCAACAGTTAAAGAAACAGGTAAAGTAATTAGGCTTGGCGCCGCTTGTTGGCTTGCAATGTCGTAAGCTTTATCTAGCTCAGATTTCATTGAAGAATCTAGCTCTTGCCACTGATTTTGTGTTTGATTCCAAGACCAATATTGGCTGCCATTTAGGTTACGAGCCACCAAAGAGATACGACCTAGGTGCAGAACATCTGCCTCGATTGTTTTATCACTCGCCAATGCGACACGACCTTGGTAAACACCCAACTTAATGCCGTAGTCCATCTCGATTTGGTATGCCTCTAGGATACGGCGGTATTTCTCAGCATCACTCACATCAGCACGAGTCATCATTGCTTGTAGCTTTTCTACTCTTTCTAGACGCTGTTCTTTCTTAATCGGCACGTCTTTCTCTACCAACTGTTCAAGACCATCGATCATTTGATACATCAATGGCACAACACCTTGGCGTGTGTATTTGATTTCTTCGATCTGCTCTTCAATGCTTTGAGCTTCTTGGTTTTGGCTCTCAACTAATGCAGCAAGGTGATCGTGATAGATTTCTAGGTTTTTAACTTCTTCTTGCAGACGCTCAATCTCAGCTTGCAGCATTAAAGTCGCTTGTGAGCTTTTATCAATAACCTTTTGGCTCGAAGCCGACGCGTTATTGGTCTTGTTTTGAATTGATTGAGCTTGATCCAAGCTGTTTGCCATAGAAGACGTTGCAACCAAACTGATGGCAAGCGCTAGGCTAGTTTTTAAAAGATTCATAATTGTAGTCATTTACTATAGAAGAAGGTCAAATACATTTTATTGATAAATACTATTATTGATAAGCACTCTCATTATCATTAAAAGTCACTCGCATTACTAGGGATATTTTACTAAATAGCAGAATCACGAAAGGAGAAAGCCGAAACTTTCCCCTTAGTATTTAGGCTAACAATAGTACCCTACTAACAAATTAGTATTTTACCTGTAAAGTCGCCATGTAGTTACGGCCTTCGCCGATTACTACGTCTTCAGCAAATTGGTGGTTTGAAGATGTTGAACCGCCACCCGCTAGGTATTCTTTATCAAATACGTTCTCGACTGTTAGACGCGCTACAAAATCAAGAGAATCGTCGTACTTAAGCGTGTATGCAGCACCCATATCTACACGTGCGTAGCCGTCTTTCTTGAATGTGTTCGCGCTATCGCCGTAACGAGAACCTTCGTAGATAAGACCCAGGTTCACATCAACTTCGTTTGTTGCTGCATAGGTAGACCAAACGCTTGCTGCAAACTCAGGTACGTCTACTGGACGGTTACCTTCATATGTTTCATGGTTCGTGATTTCAGCATCTAAGTACATTGCAGAACCAGACATTGAGAAGCGCTCTGAAATAAAGCCTTGTGCGGCTAGCTCAGCACCACGGTGAACTTGTTCGCCACCTTGTGTCTTCGTCCAATCGCCTGATGAAGTGTCTTCTACATCCATTGAAATTTTTTCTTGGGTAATATCGAATACCGCACCAGAAACGAATAGACGTTCGTCCATCAGTTCCCACTTAGTACCGACTTCGTAAGACACGCCCGTTGCTGCGTCAAGAAGTTCGCCATCGTTGGTGTAGTTGCGGCTTCCGCTAGACACAACACCTTGTGGTTCGAAACTTTCAGAGTAAGAAGCGTAGATACTACCGTTTGATGCCGGGTGGTAAATCACGCCAAGCTTAGGTGCTACGTTTTCTTCTGCAACGCCATCACTTACTTTACGGTCGAAACGAGCGCCCGCAAGAACTTGCCATTCGTCATTGATAGTAATCAGATCTTGAATGTAGAAACCCCAAGTATCGTAAGTGCTCATCTTGCCTAGCGATGTTGGACCCACTGACGGTGCTGGTACCGTTGCATCTGGCGCGTATTCGCCGCTGCTGAAACGATCCATACCACGGTAATAGCTGTAACCTAACCAGTTAGCGCCGAATAATAGTTGGTGCTCTGTGCCAGCAAGATCAGCGGTTGTTGTTAGATCGACATAAGCTGTTCTGAAACGCCATTTGTCATGACGGTAGTTGCCACCTTGAGTCACGGTTCCTGTACCATCAGGATTCATGTTTGAAAAGCTTGGGTAGCTTTCCATATCAATACGTTCGAAATCTTGGTAATTGAAACCTGTTTTTAAAGACCATGTGTCAGTCAGGTTAGCAGCAATATCAAAACCTACGTTCTCAACATCGTTTTCAATCTGTGACCACTGCGCATCCCAGATATGCTTGTCGCTACCCACTCGGTTGCCGTCTAGTGTGTATAGTGCACCAGAATCTACGCTGCCTTCGTCGTTGGTCTTATCGTAGTGAACAGAAACCATTACGTCTTCAGTTACATCGTAATCAACGAATACACCACCAACAAAACGTTCTGTTTGTGGTTCAGTTCCGTCACCATAAGTTCTCCAAGAGCCGTAGCTTTCTTTAGATAGAATCGCGCGACCACGTAGAGTTTCAGCGTCGTTCAAAGCGCCACTTACGTCTACCGTTGTACGAGAATGGTCATTAGAACCAATATCTTGGCTAACACTTACTTGCGTATCGTAAGTTGGCTTTTTGCTTACCATGTTGATCAAGCCACCTGGTGCAGAAATACCGTAAAGAAGACCAGAAGGTCCTTTTAGTACTTCAACACGCTCTAGCAGTTCG
This sequence comes from Vibrio sp. 10N.222.55.A1, assembly GCF_041473835.1. Classification (NCBI taxonomy): domain Bacteria; kingdom Pseudomonadati; phylum Pseudomonadota; class Gammaproteobacteria; order Vibrionales; family Vibrionaceae; genus Vibrio; species Vibrio sp. 10N.222.55.A1. Next base: position 57,032 of record NZ_JBFRSX010000055.1, read on the forward strand.
ATTGGTTGACGGTAGTGAGACCAATGTTGCTGGCCATTTTTAAGGAAGCCCGAAGAGCTTTCTACCGAGAAACCACGTAGAGAGAAACGTTCACGGTTACGGCTTGTACCGCCAGCACTTACACTCGCGTCATTCTTAAGCACGTCACCAAGCGTTGTTGCACGCTGTTCATCGATGATTTGCTCATCGATTACTAAAACTTGTCCCGGAGTCTCTAATTGAGTCGCCTCCATGCGCATTGCTGTTGTGTTCGTGTCGGCTTTATAACCGTAGTCACGACCTTCAACAACCATATGCTCGTCTGTTTTTACTGTTTCTGCCAATACTGCTGGTGAAGCTAATACTGCGCCGATCACTAAAGCCAATGGGCTCTTTGAAAACATGTCCTTTACTCCGCTTTTATTCTTTTAGACGAACACTTTGTTATTTATTCGATGTGTTCGCTGAACCGTTGCCGGTACCACTGAATTATTTCGGGAGTGAATATAAGTGATAACTATTACCATTTGCATTAAATTTACATTCTTTGCATTCGTAAAGTTTTGTAAAGGCCTGTCGGTGAGTCATATTTGAGGAGTTCAACAAAACCATTCAATACAAATAGTTAAGGCTCATGGACGTAAATCGACTGGTTATCTTCACCGAATTTTTTGAAACAACGGTATTTGTTCAGTCAATTGAAGACGTGAAGATTGATAAGAAAATCATCTCTTCTTATTTACTACCTTTGAAACGACAAATTTATGTATAAAACCCTCGATAGATGTAAATTAATAGTGAATTATTTTGTTTTTATTTGTTTAATTTACACAATTATCAGTGATTTTGATCACATCTATAATTCCAAACTCATTTTTTGTTTTTCGAATTGATTATCCGACTGCTAATCTCCTGCTCACTTTGAAAAGGTATCAAAGTTATAAATAATAAGGAGTGTTCTAAATGAATACCAAGAAACCTATGTCTCTGACTGGTCGAGTAATCCTCGGTATGGTCGTAGGTATATTAACGGGATTCGCCATTCAATCCCTTTTTGCAGACAACGGATTTGTTAACAACTACATCGTTAACGGACTCTTTGAAGTGGGCGGACAAATCTTTGTCGCCAGTTTAAAAATGCTTGTTGTGCCTCTAGTCTTCGTTTCACTAGTGTGCGGTACAAGTTCTCTTAAAGACTTATCAACTCTTGGCCGTATGGGTGGCAAAACGCTTGCACTTTATATCGGTACTACTGCCGTTGCCATCACTCTAGCATTAACTATCGGTAACCTGTTCCAACCTGGAGCTGGTGCGGATCTTACTGCTGCGAGCTCTTTCAAATCAGCGGATGCCCCTTCTCTGGGCCAAGTAATCATCGACATGTTCCCAACCAACCCTATTCAGGCGATGGCTGAGGGCAAAACGTTACAAGTTATCGTATTTGCAGTGTTGTTTGGTATCGCAATCAGTGCAGCGGGCAAACCCGGTGAACGTATCGCTGCAGTTTTCTCTGATCTAAACGAAGTGATCATGAAGCTAGTTGCGCTACTAATGAACCTTGCTCCTTACGGCGTATTCTTCTTGATGGCGAAACTGTTCTCTGGCCTTGGCTTAGGTGCAATTTGGAACCTAGCAGAATACTTCTTAGTGCTTGCTGGTACCCTGCTGTTGCATGGCTTGGTGACTTACAGTGCGATGCTTAAAGGATTCACAGGTCTTAGTCCGATTACGTTCCTACGTAAGATGGAAGATGCAATCATGTTTGCATTCTCAACAGCATCTTCGAACGCAACAATTCCAGTAACTATGGAAACGGCTAAGAACCGTATGGGCGTAGACAACAAAGTCGCTTCTTTCACAGTACCACTAGGTGCAACTGTGAACATGGACGGCACTGCAATCATGCAAGGTGTTGCGACGGCGTTTATCGCGCAAGCGTACAACATCGACCTTTCAATGGGTGATTACCTAATGGTTATCCTAACGGCGACACTGGCGTCTGTTGGTACTGCAGGTGTCCCTGGTGTTGGTCTTGTTATGCTAGCGATGGTATTGAACCAAGTTGGCCTGCCGCTTGAAGGTATTGCTCTAATCATGGGTGTTGACCGCCTTCTTGATATGATTCGTACCGCTGTAAACATCACAGGTGATAGTGCCGTATCTATCATCGTTGCTAAGTCTGAAGGCGCTCTAGACGAGTCTCGCTTCAACGACCCAGCAGCAGGTGAGAAAGAAGAAGAAGTTAAGCTAGCTCGCCAACAGGCATAGTCTCGCTTATCTTATGCTCTTGTCTTCAAGCTCAGGCGTAATTAATGGCTACGCCTAGCCCATACCAAAGCGCATAAAGAAAAACGCCACTGCAGATGCAGTGGCGTTTTTATTGGGCTATGTTTCTAAGCTATATTTCTGAGCAATATTTCTAAGCTATGTTTCTTAGCACGCTTTCAGTCATAGTTATCTATGGAGCAAGACAGGTAACAGCAGGAAGCTAATCAGCGATTGGGAACATCAAGTTCACTCTCAGCCCCCCACCTTCTCTATTCTCAGCAGTTACATGTCCATTCATCACACCCATCGCTTCTTTAACAATCGCAAGGCCCAGACCGTAGCCACCAGACCGTTTGTCTCTTGCTGATTCAATACGAGTAAACGGGTCGAATATACCTGCAATCTTGTTATCAGGAATACCGTCACCGTCATCTTCTACAGATATTACACTGTAACGTCTATCCATTACCTGTTCGTATGTCGTCACGACCACATGAGCGTTCTCACCCGCGTATTTAATGGCATTCCCGACCAAGTTACCAATGACTCGAAGCAGTAGCCTCTCATCAACGTTCACCATTGATATCGGCGTCTCTAGGGAACCAATCAAAGTTTGATTCGGTTTTAAATCGTTTTGCATCTGCGCGATCAACATTGAACAATAGTGCTCAAGGTGCATTAAACTTAACTTGGAGTCATAGCGAGAGGTTTCTAAGCGGCTAAATTCAAGTATCTCACCCACCAGCTTATTCATCTCTTCTGTTTCATTTTCCATTCGTTCTAGCAAACCAATGCTTTTATCATCAACCTTGCTGCGCAGCAGGTGTAGTGCGAGGTTTTGCCTTGCTAATGGTGTTCTTAACTCGTGTGAGACATCACGAATCAAACAACGTTGCTTTTCAGCCAGAGATTTAATCTCAAAGGTCATATAATCAAAATCGTGTGCAAGCTCGTTGAATTCACGCGTGGTGGAGTTCAACTCCGACACCACACTGACCGTGAAGTCACCTTGAGCCAGTCTGCGGCTCGCTTCTCTCAATCTATCCAACGGTTGCTGAAGGCTTTTGGCCATGATAATCGAGAACAGAGACAATACGACCAATGCAATCAATGCTTTAAGCATATAGGAATATGGCGCAAAAGATTTTGCGGGATGAAACTGGTGCGGTAGTTGGATAACCAGTGTTTTACCGTTATCCAGTGGTAGGCCGAAGATCGGCTTACTCACACGATCACTAAGTTGGTGATCTAACGTTCTTAAGTATTTGAGCTTAAATTCAAAATGTGGGTGCATGTGACGATGTGTGATCGGACGATTGTCTTTGTCGATGACGAACAGATAATACTGCTGAGCATTACCCCAGTCCGCGAGTTCATCCATGTCCCCTTCTTCGATCAACACATTCGCTTGGTAAGCAAGGTCGAGCATTTCCGCTTTTACCGATTCTGGGACTTTAAGCAGCGCTTTCATCAAGGCTCTTTCAGCGACACCTTGCAGGATCAAAATACTCACCAAAATGACGGTCAGGTAACTGAACAGTTGGAAAGTGAGTCCGTCTTTACGCTTAGCAATAAAATCAGGGCAACGCAGCAGTTTTTTACTCATGCTCCGACCGACTCTAGGTAACTGTAACCTTTACCACGAACGGTTTTTATATGTTGTTTAGACAAACCTGCCTGAACGAGCTTTCTACGTATATTGCTGATATGCATATCTAAATTACGATCGAAGGGACACAATTCTTTCTTGAGTACATGGATTTGCAGATCAGATTTTGAGACGACAATACCGTCATTTTTGACCAAATAATCAAGCAAGTCTTTTTCAGTGCCAGTTAATGGCAAACGAGAGAGTTGTTCACACAAGCCGTGATTAGAGGAAGCTAAAGATTGTCTTTGGCGTTCAAAACCCACTCGGCGCAAGATCACCTTAATACGGGTTAAGAGTTCAGGAACATTGAAAGGTTTAGCGATGTACTGGTCGGCGCCTGCTTGGTAGCCATCGAGCATTGAGGCATCGTCGTTAAGCGCGGTTAGCATAAGAATGGGAGTAGCAAAACGCTGACAAATACGTCTTGCTACTTGAATGCCGCTTAGGTTCGGAAGCATTACATCGAGTAGAACCAAATCGACAGGGTGAGATTGAATAAACTCAAGCGCGGATTCACCGCAATGAACAGTATCAACGTGATACCCCTCATTTTCTAACACTTCACCCAGTAATTCACACAACTGAATATCATCATCAACAACTAAAACGCGAGACATTACACATACCGGTAAATAAGAACTGTTTGCATTCTAATTATCGTTATTATTGATTTCAATTATAAAGTGCCCGATTTCCTCTATAGAAGAAAATCTTTTTCAATCGGTACAAATTTTGATGCAGAATCGATAAGATTTTGAGCAGTTAACCCGGGAACACCATACACTTCAACAGGCTTGCCAAAGCGCTCTTTGATTCGATCTACAAGGATTTCGAAATCACCGTCTCCTGATACCAAAACAATCGTATCAACCGTCTCAGCAAGTTCTATCGCGTCTAACGCAATACCCACATCCCAATCGCCTTTTGCACTGCCATCTCGACGCTGAATAAACGGCTTTAACTTCACATTAAAGCCCACACCACGAAGGATATGATGAAATTGACGCTGCTTTGGATCTTGGCTTGAGATTGCGTAAGCATTAGCTGCAATAACGTTACGCCCTTCCGTGGCAACATACCAAAACTGGTTATAGTCGAAGTTAGAACGGTATTTGTCGCGCGTCGTGTAGTAAACGTTCTGAACGTCGACCAAAATTGCTATGTTTTCCATAAATTCATACCTTTAGATTTTCCGTATACCCTATTCTATTCAATTGTAAAATGCGAGTCGCTTTACTCAATAAAAATGAACCTGCCAGCTATCGTTAACGTAAATCTAATATCTTTAGCGTAAAGCTAAGTGTCTTTACGTAATCCTAACTATGCTTATTGTAAGTGGATTTGTTTTGAGCGTTTCTTAGGTGGTTCTGATCTTCACCTTCTTCTTTACGTAGCGTTCAAATCGTACTCAGGCTTAGAGTTTTTAAAGGGAGGTTGGCAATGCTGCACCGACAAACACACAATTCGATCGTAAGCATCGACACAACCAAAGCGATGCAAACTTTAAATCAACCATCAAACTCTGGTAGCTGGTTTAGTTTGCTTAAACTACTGACCATCAGCACGGTAATAATCATGAGCTTAACCATCAATTCAGTACTCGCCTACCCCGCTTATTCTCACTCAAAGCCTTTGCCACACCGCAGTGTGATTTATTTCGCTCCAAAGGAAGATTCAATCGTTAAAGAGTTTCTGAATGAAGTGTTGCTCAATAACTGTCAATTGGACGAACGAGATGTCGTCATTATGGTTATTGCTGAGAGTGGTTACACAGTCCCAACTTGGTTAGAAGAAGAGTTTAACTTAGAAGCAGTCACCAGTATTTACGAGATCCCGAAAGGATCACATACCGCTGTTTTGATTGGTAAAGACGGGAAAGAGAAGCACCGATGGAGTGGCAAAACAGATTGGAAACAGATCACCAATATCATTGACGAAATGCCGATGCGCCAACAAGAAATGCAGCGACAAGGCAGCCGCTGCAGTATTTGATTCTTGATGGACTCAGTAGTGGCTTAGAGATCCAATTAGAAGGTCAAACGATCAAGCTTGTTTGTTAAACCAAGCAAGTTTTTCATGGAGCTGAGCCACGCTGCCTACAACAATCAGCGCTGGGCTCTTTGCGACGCTCGCAAGGTCAGCTAAATCACGTAACCCACCTCTAAACACCTTTTGTTCTTGGCGTGTACCGTTTTCGATGATCGCAACTGGCATGTCAGCTCGCATACCATTATCGAGTAGATTCTTCTGAATGTTCGGACTCTCTTTCAAGCCCATGTAAAACACGATGGTATGGTTGTGCTGAGCAAGAGATTGCCAGTCAATATCTTCGCCATCTTTCTTCAAGTGACCTGTAATAAACTGCACGCTTTGTGCATGATCACGGTGCGTCAACGGAATGCCCGCATAAGCCGTTGCTCCGGCAGCAGCTGTGATGCCCGGAATCACTTCAAATCTCACGTCATTCTCAGCTAACGTTTCACACTCTTCACCACCACGACCAAAGATAAACGAGTCACCACCTTTTAGACGCACTACGTGTTTGTTCTCTTGAGCTTTGGTCACTAATAGTTGGTTGATCTGATCTTGCGGTACGCAGTGATGATCGAGCTTTTTACCCACATACAGCATTTCCGCTTCTGGGTTAGCCATCGCCAAGATATCCTTTGATACCAAGCGGTCATAAACCAAAACGTCTGCTTGTTGAATCACTCGTGCCGCTTTTAACGTAAGTAAGTCTGGGTCGCCCGGACCCGCGCCTACTAATGAAACCAATCCTTTGGTTACTTCTTTAACATTCGATGACGATACTTCTGACATGCTGTGCTCCGAAGGTTTGCTTGTTTTATCTCAAGCTTCAATCTATGTGATAAGTCACTGTATTCATGATGACTTATCCAAATCCTTAACCCTTAGACTATCAGGTGTTGAATTAAATATTTAGTCTAAATACTAACGAAGATAGAAGTAATTATAACAAAACAGTCTATTGCGAGTAATTTGCGCAATGATATAAGGGCTTTCGAACTAAAAAAGCCCCAAACATGTTGTTGGGGCTCTTAATCTCATACTAAATTACGTTTCACCGTATTCAGAATTACTTAGCACCTAGAGAAGGAGCTGTTTTAGCATGAGTTAGGTATAGAGGAACACACGTCATTAATAGACCACCAACGATGTTACCTAGGATTGTTGGGATAAGGTTGAAGTTCAACCATGTCGCGATACCAAAATCAGCGCCAAGAATCATACCTAGTGGGAATAGGAACATGTTTACCACTGTGTGCTCAAATACGAGTGCGAAGAAGATGAAGATTGGGAACCACATCATTGCTACACGGCCAGATACTGTGCGTGCAGTCATGTTGCCAATCACACCTAGACATACCATAAGGTTACAGAAGATACCGCGTACGAAACACGTGATCCATCCGTCCATACCCATGTTTTCAAAACCTAGGCTACGACCTGTAGAAACAGCAATGAACTTTTGAGCAACAGCGTTTGGTTCTAAAGAGAAGTTACCCGTTAGTGATACTGCAACAAGGAAAGCAACAATCAAAGAACCGATAAGGTTACCAAGACCAACAATACCCCAACAACGTAGGATACGACCCCAAGTAATACCTGGGCGGTTGTCGAATTTCGCTAAAGGTGCAAGGCCGAATACGCCAGTTACTAGGTCATAACCCATTACACTTAGAATGACGAAGCCAACTGGGAACACAAGTGCGCCAACAAGGCCAATACCGGTTTGAACCATTGCTGTAATAGCAACAACAACCGCTAGAGAAAGGATGATACCAGCCATAGTGCTTCGAATCAGAAGATCGCGAGTACTTGTTTTCGTTTTCGCTTCACCCACATCAATCATCGTTTGAACGAATTCAGCTGGTTTGTAATCAGGAGACATAAGGTTGTCCTTAAAAAGTTTAAATTAAAAGTTAAAATTGGATAGGAAAAGGCTCTAGTTGCCGAGTTAAGGCAATATCGAGAACTAGAACCCTTGAACTATCAAATCTTACTCATCCGAAGATTAAGCAGAGATTTCTACAGCGCCTTTGGCAACACGAGCTTTGTACGCTTTCACGTTGAAGTTCTCGTCTTCCATGCACACACCTGTTGCTAGGTTAAAGCGTTGCTTCTTAAGTGGGCTTGCTACCCAAAGCTCTTCTTTGTGCTCAACAATCAAACCACGTGATAGCACGTTAGATTGGAAGTATGGGTCTGTGTTGCTAATCGCGAATACTTCTTCAGCCTCAGTTGGGCGGAAGATAGCCACTTGCTCACCACTAACCAACGCACAAACACCTGTACCTGGGATAATGTCTTCGATCTTACAAACTTTGGTAAATGCCATGATGTCGTCTCCCAATTAAACAGATTCTACGTGAATGATGTCGCCCTGATGCTTTGAAGTAATGGCTTCAGGGTGTTTCTCAGTGAATGTCGCAGGACGGTGTTGTTCACGACCATCTTCAACAAACACAACGTTATCATCGCGGTCATCAGCATTGATGAAGTGTGCAAAGCGCTTAAGTTGAGCTTCGTCGTTGATTGTATCTGTCCATTCACAAGCGAAGTTATCAACTAGGCCAGCAATGTCAGTTTCAAGTTGGTCATTGATACCAAGCTTGTTATCTACAATCACTTCACGTAGGTAATCAACACCACCTTCTAGGTTGTCCATCCATACCGAAGTACGTTGTAGTGGCGCAGCCGTGCGGATGTAGAACATCATGAAACGGTCGATGTACTTGATTAGCGTTTCTTGGTCTAGGTCGCTTGCCAGTAAGTCTGCGTGACGAGGTTTCATACCACCGTTACCACATACATACATGTTCCAACCTGCGTCAGTCGCAATAATACCTAAATCTTTACCTTGAGCTTCAGCACACTCACGAGTACAGCCAGACACACCAAACTTCATCTTATGAGGAGTACGGATGCCTTTGTAACGGTTCTCGATCATCACGCCTAGGCCAACTGAATCTTGAACGCCGTAACGACACCAAGTAGAACCTACACATGTTTTCGCCATACGAAGTGCTTTTGCGTAAGCTTGACCCGTTTCGTAACCTGCAGCGATTAACTTCTTCCAGATTGCTGGTAAGTCATCTTTCTGAGCACCAAATAGGCCGATACGTTGTGCACCTGTGATCTTGGTGTACAAGTTGTATTCAGCAGCAACATCAGCAAGAACGCTTAGTGCTTGAGGTGTTACTTCACCACCCGCCATACGAGGGATTACAGAGTAAGTACCGTCTTTTTGCATGTTACCTAGGAAGTTGTCGTTGGTATCGTGCAGCTTCACTAATTCAGGCTTAAGGATGTGTTCACCCCAGCAAGAAGCAAGGATAGAACCTGCTAGAGGCTTACATACTTCACAGCCGTAGCCTTTACCGTATTTCTCTAATAGCTCATCGAACGTTTTGATTTCTTCGATGCGAATTAGGTGGAAAAGCTCTTGGCGAGAGTATGCAAAGTGCTCACACACGTCGTTCTTCACTTCAACACCAGCTTTAGCAAGTTCAGCGTTTAGTACTGAAGTCACTAGTGGAATACAACCACCACAACCAGTACCTGCGCCTGTTACTGCTTTGATATCACCGATTGTGTGGTGACCTTCAGCAACCGCTTGAGCGATCTTGCCTTTAGTCACATCGAAACAAGAACAGATAACAGCAGACTCAGGAAGAGAATCCGCGCCAAGTGTTGGCTTTTCAGCACCAGCATGAGCAGGAAGAATCAATGCATCTGGGTGTTCTGGTAGGTCGATTTCGTTCAGCATAAGCTGTAGAAGATCACCGTAGTCAGACGTGTCACCAACCATTACTGCACCAAGCAGCTTCTTGTTGTCTTCAGAAACGATTAGACGCTTGTAAACTTCTTGTTCTTCGTTTTGGTAAACGTAGCTCTTACAGCCAGGAGTACGACCGTTCGCATCGCCGATAGAGCCTACTTTCACGCCCAAAAGCTTAAGCTTCGCAGACATGTCAGCACCTTCAAATGTGCTTTCGTTACCAACAACGTGGTCAACCGCTACCGTTGCCATTTTGTAACCAGGAGCCACTAGGCCGTAGAACGTTTGGTTCCAAGACGCACACTCACCGATTGCGTAGATGTCTTTGTCTGTCGTTTGACAGTGATCATTAATCTCGATACCGCCACGTGGTGCAATACCCAGCCCCATTTGACGAGCAAGTTTGTCTTGTGGGCGAATACCAGCAGAGAATACGATGAAATCAGTTTCTAGCTCTGTACCGTCTGCAAAGCGCATTACGTTACGAGCTTCAGTGCCTTCAGGAGCAATCTCAAGCGTGTTCTTACTTGTATGTACGTTAACGCCCATACGTTCGATTTTTTGACGAAGTTGGTTACCACCCGCTTGGTCAAGCTGCTCAGCCATTAGCTTTGGAGCAAACTCAACAACGTGCGTGGTTACACCAAGAGCTTTTAGTGCGCCTGCAGCTTCAAGACCAAGCAAACCACCACCAACAACCACACCAGATTTAGAATTCTTAGCGGTTGCTTCGATAGCTTTCAAGTCTTCGATTGTGCGGTAAACGAAACAGTCTTTACCTTCGTTACCTTTGATTGGCGGAACGAATGGGTATGAACCTGTAGCAAGGATTAGCTTGTCGTATTGAATTTCACGACCAGTACTTGAGTAAACTGTTTTCTTTTCACGGTTAACGTTAATAGCACGCTCACCGATCAGCATGTTGATGCCGTGTTTCTCGTAGAAGCCTTCTTTAACTAAAGAAAGTTCGTCCGCAGTATGGTGTGAAAAGTAAGAAGAAAGGTGTACACGATCATAGGCTACGCGAGGCTCTTCACAGAAGACTGTGATGTCCATGTTAGCAACGTCTGTCTTCTCGACTAAATCTTCGATATAGCGATGGCCGACCATCCCGTTACCGATTACGACTAGCTTCATCTTGCTCATAAGAATTCCTGAAGGTTATATATTTCTTAACTGAGCGAATAATGAATTATGAAAGAAAATGAAAATATGATGTAAATCAATTACGAAATCGAACTACCCTAAAGGGGTAGGACAAAAGAGGTAGATCTGCTGATTTATCATACGAAGCAAACGAATAACCGTAGGTTTAATAAGGTTTAGCGGGGTTTTATATACACTTTCGTGCAGTAGATAAGATGTTGTAAAGTTTCACAATAGGTTAGCAGTAACACAAGTAAATGACAATCATTTTCATTTGTGGTCATAATAAGTGTAATAACTCATGAAAGCGTTACAGGATCATGAGCAACTATGTATAAATATGAAGAATTTAATGACGCAAAAGACAGTCGCCCTTTTCCATTCCCCACTCATTCCACTCACAAACGGCGCAATTGGTTAACAGATGCTGTTGGTTGTTTAGCAAATGATAGGTTTACATAAGGAAAAGACCGGCACAAAAGTGATCTGATATAGCTTGTTCCTAGTGGTGCTACTGATTAGAGAGCATACGTGGAAGTTTGAACATAGCATGAGGGTTTAGAATTTCAGATAGCAAAAAGGCCAGCATTTCTGCTGGCCTTTCAACTTTGAATAGTGGAGGCGCCTCCCGGAGT
>NZ_JBFRSX010000056.1:0-13338 GCF_041473835.1 Vibrio sp. 10N.222.55.A1
CTACAAATCTCGAACCGTTTGAACGTTCAAAGTCGTGGTCTTGATGTTGCTGTACGTAACGCGAACGACGGTATCTCAATTGCACAAACAGCTGAAGGTGCAATGAACGAGACGACTAACATCCTGCAACGTATGCGTGATTTGTCTCTACAATCTTCAAACGGCTCAAACTCAAAATCTGAGCGTGTAGCGATTCAAGAAGAAGTAACAGCACTGAACGACGAACTGAACCGTATCGCGGAAACGACGTCTTTTGGTGGTAACAAGCTGCTTAACGGTACTCACGGTACTAAATCATTCCAAATCGGTGCGGATAACGGTGAAGCTGTAATGCTTCAACTGAAAGACATGCGCTCTGATAACGCTCAGATGGGTGGTAAGAGCTACCAAACTGAGAACGCGAAAGACAAAGACTGGAACGTTCAAGCGGGCTCTAACGACCTAAAACTGTCGTTCACTGACAACTTCGGCCAAGCACAAGAAATCGACATCAGCGCAAAAGCGGGTGATGACATCGAAGAGCTAGCGACTTACATCAACGGTCAACAAGATTCTGTTAAAGCGTCTGTTACTGAAGACGGCAAGCTACAAATGTTCACAGGCAACAACAAAGTGAGCGGCGATGTGTCTTTCTCTGGCGGTCTTGCGGGCGAGCTAGGTATTCAAGCAGCTAAAGACGTAACGGTTGATACTATCGACGTAACATCTGTTGGCGGCGCACAAGAGTCTGTAGCAGTAATCGATGCGGCCCTTAAGTATGTAGACAGTCACCGTGCTGAGCTAGGTGCTTTCCAAAACCGTTTCGACCACGCTATCAGCAACTTAGACAACATTAACGAGAACGTTAACGCATCTAAGAGCCGTATTAAAGATACCGACTTCGCGAAAGAAACGACTCAGATGACTAAGTCTCAGATCCTTTCTCAAGCTTCAAGCTCGATTCTTGCTCAAGCGAAGCAAGCACCGAACTCGGCACTTAGCCTACTAGGTTAATCGATTGAAAAGCCACGTTGACCAATAGTGTTGACGTTAGGCTTCCACAAATTAGCTCGTGGTGAGAGATGAGCGCTAAACAGACCCAGCTTCGGCTGGGTTTTTTATTGCCTGCAATTTGGAGAAGAGAGGGGAGTTGTGGTGTTGGTAGTTGATTGGAAAGCGAGATTCCCTATCACGTTCGTGCCTCACTGTAGGGAATGACGGGAGTTGGGTATTGGTGACTCTATAGCTAACTGTATAGAAGAGGTCGGTTTGAGTAACAATCACTCAGGCTTAAACCATAGTGTTTAATCGTCATCCCAGAATCGAACCGAGCGAGATGTCAGGGATCTCTGTTCGTGAGAGGCCCAAAGAAGAAGGGGATTTGTAGTTGTTAGGTATAAGGCCAAAGCGGCTGGTAATCTGGCATTAGAACTATATAGCAGGCACAAAAAACGCCACCCTTAGGTAGCGTTTTAATTAAAGCAGATAAGTAATCGAAATTACTTAGTTACTTTAAGAACTGGAGTTTCGCCAACAGTTACAGAACCAGAAAGCTTGTTCAGCTCCTTGATTTCGTCCATGTTAGAGATAACAACTGGAGTAAGCGTAGATTTTGCTTTCTCTTCTAGAAGCGCTAGGTCGAAAGTGATGATAGTGTCACCAGCTTTAACAGATTGACCTTCTTCAGCTACACGAGTGAAGCCTTCGCCTTTAAGTTCAACAGTATCGATACCGAAGTGAACGAAAAGCTCAACACCGTCGTCAGACTCGATAGAGAATGCGTGGTTAGTTTCGAAGATCTTACCGATAGTACCGTTAACTGGAGCTACCATTTTGTCGCCAGCTGGTTTGATCGCGATGCCGTCACCAACGATTTTTTCAGCGAAAACTACATCTGGCACATCTTCGATGTTTACGATTTCACCAGAAAGAGGTGCGATGATTTCGATTGCACCAGCATCAGCGCTGTCATCAGATACAAGCTTTTTCAGTTTGTCAAACAGACCCATTGTGTCATGCTCCTAACGTTTAGTTTTATTCTGTAGAATATACTATACCAATCTAACAAATTAGACGACTATTTTTAGCCGTCTAACGTTATTAAGCGATTGGCGATTACTGAGTTTTCTCAGCGATGAACTTTTCTACGCAAGCTTCAATTTCAGCAGCTGTTGGTAGAGATAGTGCTTCGTCAGCCATTGCTTTAACTTCAGCGAAGTTAGAGTTACGGATTACTTTCTTAACTTTAGGGATAGAGATACCGCTCATAGAGAACTCATCTAGACCCATACCAAGAAGAAGTAGCGTTGCACGCTCATCACCAGCAAGCTCACCACACATACCAGTCCACTTACCTTCAGCGTGTGATGCGTCGATCACTTGCTTGATTACTGTAAGAACAGCAGGAGATAGTGGGTTGTATAGGTGAGAAATCATTTCGTTACCACGGTCTACCGCAAGAGTGTATTGCGTTAGGTCGTTAGTACCGATAGAGAAGAAAGATACTTCTTTCGCTAGGTGGTGTGCGATTGCAGCAGCTGCTGGAGTCTCAACCATTACGCCGATTTCGATTTCTTCATCGAAAGCTAGGCCTTCAGCGCGAAGTTCAACTTTGTACTCTTCGATTGCTTTTTTCAGTTCACGGATCTCTTCAACAGAAATGATCATTGGGAACATGATACGTAGTTTACCGTGTGCAGATGCACGTAGGATGCCACGTAGTTGGTCACGTAGGATTTCACGACGATCCAAGCTGATACGTACTGCACGCCAGCCTAGGAACGGGTTCATCTCTTGTGGAAGGTCCATGTATGGTAGGTCTTTGTCGCCACCGATATCCATAGTACGGATAATCACTGACTCGCCTTCCATTGCTTCTGCTACTTCTTTGTAAGCAACGTATTGCTCTTCTTCAGTAGGAAGCGCGTCACGGTCCATAAATAGGAATTCAGTACGGTACAGACCAACGCCTTCACCGCCGTTACGCAGGATACCGTCACAGTCTTTTACTGTACCGATGTTGCCACAAACTTCTACACGGTGACCGTCTAGAGTTTCAGCATGTAAATCTTTTAGTTTTGCTAGTTCAACTGCTTCTGCTTCGAAATCTTCTTTGATTTTCTTAGCTTCTGCTAATTCAGCATCTGAAGGGTTGATGATGATCTTGTTGTTCATCGCGTCTAGCACAAGCATGTCGCCGTTCTTAACTTGCTTAGTGATATCGTTAGTACCAACGATAGCTGGAAGTTCAAGAGAACGTGCCATGATTGAAGTATGAGATGTACGACCGCCGATGTCACAAGCGAAACCAAGAACGTAGTCTAGGTTGATTTGTGCAGTTTCAGATGGCGTTAGGTCGTAAGCTACTAGGATAACTTCTTCATTGATATCTGCTAGAGATACAATGTTAATGCCTAGAGCATTTTTAACGAAACGAGTACCGATATCACGGATATCAGTTGCACGTTCTTTTAGGTACTCATCATCAAGAGACTCTAGTGCAACAGCTTGCTCTTCGATCACAGTGTGGATCGCGTTGTCTGCGTGCATCTTGTCTTTCTTGATGAGTGCTAAAATCTCATCTTCTAGCTCTTCATCTTCAAGCAGCATGATGTGGCCTTCAAAGATTGCTTCTTTTTCTTCGCCAAAAGTTTCAAGTGCTTTTTGCTTAACAACTTCAAGTTGTTGAGAAGATTTGTTACGAGCGTCAAAGAAACGCTGTACTTCTGCTTCAACTTGGTCGTCAGAGATAGATTGAGTGTTTAGGACAATTTCATCTTCTTGAAGTAGTAGTGCTTTACCGAAAGCAATACCAGGAGATGCTAGGATGCCTGAAATCATAGCCTTACCTTAGTTGTTCAACTGTAAACGGGAGAGTGTGTGACTTTAAGTCGTCGACTAATGTCGCGCTTATTCCTATCTATTTCGAACAAAGCCACTTTGCTATGCAAAATGGCTTTGAAAGAAGGAGACCGTATTAGTGTAGTTGATCCATAAGAGCAACTAGGTGGTCTACTGCTTGCTGAGCTTGAGGACCTTCAGCTGAAATAGTAACGTTAGTACCTTTTACTAGGCCTAAAGTTTGTAGTTTGAACAGGCTTTTCGCGCTAGCGCTTTTGCCGTTAGAAGTCACTGTGATGTCAGCGTCGAAAGATTTTGCTTCTTTAACGAACTGTGCAGCTGGACGAGTGTGAAGACCGTTTTCTGCTGTGATTTCTACTTGCTTCTCGTACATTTTATATACCCCAATTAATTTATTTTTTGTAAGTTTGTAACCAGATTAGCTTAACTGCTTTAGCCCAAATGCGCTAGAGGCTAGTACGCCATGTTCGTGTTAGAACTTAGACTGGTTATAAATTTTTATCCAGCCATGGTCGTCTTTTGCTGAGTACTCATGACTTTCAGAATTTGTTTATTGCTTCTTTTATTTTGAAGCGAAAAATAAAACAGACCTGATATTACCAAAGGTGGGGCAGGGATCAACAAAAAAGCCCCTAAACGGGGCTTTTTTGGACGAAAAATTGATTTGACCACATATTATTGTTGGTTCTCTTTTTCCGTAAAGAGGCCAGCAAATAGGGCTGTGCTTAGGTAACGCTCACCAGAGCTTGGTAGTACAGTAACGATAGTTTTTCCTGCAAATTCAGGTAGTTCGGCGATTCTGTTTGCTGCTACAACTGCCGCGCCAGATGAGATGCCTGCAAGAATACCTTCTTCTTTCATTAGGCGTTGAGCCATCTCAATCGCTTCTTCAGAAGTTACCGATTCAACACGGTCAATAATCTCTAAATCTAGGTTTCCAGGGATGAAACCTGCACCGATACCTTGAATTTTGTGTGGAGCTGGTTTGATTTCTTCACCTGCAAGTGCCTGTGCAATCACTGGAGACTCAGCCGGCTCAACCGCGACTGAAGTAATCGCTTTGCCTTTTTCACCTTTAATGTAACGACTCGTACCAGTGATAGTACCGCCCGTACCAACACCCGCTACAAACACGTCGATTTCGCCGTCTGTTGCTTCCCAAATTTCAGGACCAGTCGTCTGCTCGTGAATCTGTGGGTTAGCAGGGTTGTTGAACTGTTGAAGTAGTAGGTATTTGTCTGGGTCTGAAGCAACAATCTCTTCTGCTTTAGCAATCGCGCCGTTCATGCCTTTTGGTGCTTCAGTTAGCACAAGGTTTGCGCCAAGCGCTTTAAGCAGCTTACGACGTTCTAGGCTCATTGATTCAGGCATAGTTAGCGTTAGTTTGTAACCGCGTGCTGCTGCTACGAATGCAAGTGCAACACCTGTGTTACCACTGGTAGGTTCAACAAGCTCGATACCTGGCTTAAGCGTACCTGCTTTTTCTGCTTCCCAGATCATATTAGAACCGATACGGCACTTAACACTGAAGCTTGGGTTACGAGCTTCGATCTTAGCTAGGACGTTACCTTTGCTTACTTTGTTAAGGCGGACTAGAGGTGTGTTACCAATCGTTAGGGTGTTGTCTTCGTAGATCTTGCTCATGCGATATTCCTTCATTTAATGACAGAACTAAACGTAGTATATCAATCACTTTACCGTCTAGTGTCTTTCGATGTTTGTTCAGCTTGAATTTAGATTAAACAAGTTGAAAAAAAGGTAAAAGGATTAAAAAGTTATATCATATAGATATGTAGCAGAATTGACGCCTATCTTTATTGAAATCAGAACTTCAAAAAGATAGGCGAAACTAGGAAGTGTAGAAAGGGTTAGAGACGAGAACTATAGACGAGAACGTAGAGCTTGGTCTTTAAACTCAGCAACCCACATTGCTGTCGCGCCACAAACGGCAACGGGCATCACAATCAGGTTTAAAATTGGAATAGTAGTGAACACAGAAACAAGCGCGCCAAAGCTGTAGCTCTTACCTTGTTTTTGTTTCAAATTGTTTCTCATGTCATCAAATTTGATTTTATGGTTATCGAACGGGTAGTCGGCGTATTGAATCGCTAACATCCATGCTGTGAAAATGAACCATAAAAACGGAGCAACGGTTTGCCCTAGTGCTGGAATTAACAAAAGTAGGAATAAACCGATCGCTTTTGGCAGAATGTAGACAAGCTTGCGCCATTCTCTCGCTAATATACGTGGGGTATCTTTGAGGACATCAAGTAAACCATCGTCATTAACTTTTTTACCGCTCAACAACTCTTCAACTTTTTCCGCGAGTAAACCGTTGAACGGTGCGGCAATGAAGTTAGCGAGCGTGCTAAAGAAATACGAGAATGTGGCCAAGACGGTTAACACAAGTAATGGCCATAAAATGTATGACAACCACGACAAGAAACTTGGCAATGCACCAATCCAACCTTCAATCCAAGTGTTTAGGTTGGAGAAGATATAAAACAAGGCACCACCAACGAGTAACACGTTCGCGATAAGTGGCATTAGTACAAACTTACGAATGCTCGGTGATAAAGCGATTTTTATTCCGAAAATAAAATAGCCAAAGCCGGAGCGGGGAACAGATTCAATAGTCATATTTAAATTAGGTCACATGTGAATTTGGTTAAATAGCAAACATGTCTAGTGTACTCGACCGAAATTAAGAAAAAAAGCGTGGTGAAAATCACACCATGTAAGGAACTAATTGTATTAAGTTGTTCTAAAACAGTGGCTACTTTTGATAGAGTAGTGAGATTAGCCAAATTAACCCAACTTAGTGACAGCGTGTTTATAGCTAGTTGACTAAGAAAGCTGAGAGCGAAAAATGCAGGAATTGCGATTTGTACTCATTATTGTTGGCGCATTAGCTATCGCCGCATTATTGTTCCATGGTCTATGGACGAGTAAAAAAGAAGGGAAAGCAAAGTTTGGAGATAAGCCGCTCGGTAAGCTTGATAACGACAGCTTAGATGAAGCCGAAACTATTCCAAATCGTTCATTCGCCCCAGAAGATGATTTTGAGATAATCCGAAAAGAACGTAAAGAGCCGGATTTTGCTGTTTCACCCTCTGATACTGATCCGCTGATCGACTCAGATCCGCTAACAGCGCCACAAGCGAAAGAAGCTTACGAAGATGATATCGAATTAAATGATCTTCCTTCTTTCAGCGTAGAAGACCCAATTAAGGTTGAAAGTGAACCTGAAGTGATTGAGGAAGAGAAGGACGTTGAGCCTGAAGTTCCAAGCTTTGAGTTGACTGACGAGCAAAAAGAAAACCATGCCGGCTTTAAAGTGCAGTACGGTTCGTTTGAAGAGCCTTCTGAAACAGTTGATGAGCCAGTCGTTCCAAACGAAACGCTTACTCAAAGAGAGCCCGTTGTTGCGAAAGAAGTCGTGACTCCGCAAAGTGCGACTGTTGAAGAAGCAAAACCAGATGAAGAACTTGGTTTAGAAGTGATCGTTCTTAATGTTCACTGTGCTGGAGAGATCCCATTCGTTGGGACTGAACTTTTCCGCAGCATGGAGAACAACGGTTTAACTTATGGTGAGATGTCTATTTACCACTGCTTTGCACCAAAGGTTATTTTCAGCGTTGCAAACATGATGCAGCCAGGAACGCTAGAACATGATGATCCTGCTGACTTCACGACTAAAGGTATTTCGTTCTTTATGACGTTGCCTTGTTATGGTCAAGCTGATCAAAACTTCAATGTGATGCTGAGTGCGGCGCAGAAAATTGCTGACGATATGGGCGGAAACGTGTTGGATGAGTCACGCAACTTAATGACACCAAACCGTTTATCTGACTACCGCAAGCAAATCAGAGACTTTATGACGGCATCGAATGCCTAGCCGTATTGTTTAGCCTTGTAAATAATCTATATTTATAGAAAAGGGCTCCTAAGGGAGCCCTTTTTGATATTTCAATCACGATAGAGAATGATATGAAAGAATCGATTCAAGTTACCTTAGAGCAGTTAAGAGAAACTCTGCATTATCACGCCGTTCGTTATTACGTAGAAGATAGCCCTGAGATCCCTGATGTCGAGTACGATCGATTAATGCAGCAATTGCTAAAGATCGAAGAAGAGAACCCGGAACTAGTGACGGTAGATTCTCCGAGCCAACGTGTTGGTGGTCAGCCTCTCGATGGTTTCACTCAAGTGACTCATGAGATCCCAATGCTTTCTCTGGACAATGCTTTCTCTGATGAAGATTTGGATGCGTTCAATAAGCGAATGTCTGATAGAGCGCCAACCGCTAACCTCAAGACTTTCTGTTGTGAACCTAAGCTTGATGGCCTTGCCGTTAGCCTACTCTATGTGAATGGTACTTTAGTTCAGGCTGCGACACGTGGTGACGGTGCGACGGGTGAAAACATCACTGAAAACGTGCGTACGATCAGCTCTATCCCACTTAAGTTACAAGGTGAAGGCTGGCCGCAGCGTATTGAAGTTCGTGGCGAAGTGTTTATGCCAAAAGCGGGTTTCGATAAGTTGAATGAGATGGCGTTGAAGAAAGGCGAGAAAGTATTTGTTAACCCACGTAATGCCGCCGCAGGTAGCCTGCGTCAGCTTGATTCTCGTATTACTGCGAAACGTCCGCTAGCTTTCTACGCATACAGTGTCGGTGTTGTACAAGGCGCTGAGCTATCAAATAGTCACTACCAACGCTTTTTACAGCTTAAAGGTTGGGGCTTACCTATGTGCCCCGAGACTAAGCAACTGAGCTCTCTCGAAGACGTGAAAGCCTATTACCAAGATATTATGACTCGTCGTGATGCTCTGGCTTACGAGATTGATGGCGTTGTTATCAAAGTCGACGATATCGCGGCTCAAGAAGTACTTGGCTTTGTTGCACGAGCGCCACGTTGGGCAATTGCTTATAAGTTCCCAGCTCAAGAAGAGATTACACTGCTCAATGACGTTGAATTTCAGGTGGGCCGTACTGGCGCTATTACGCCGGTTGCTAAACTTGAACCTATCTTCGTTGGTGGCGTGACAGTCAGCAATGCCACTTTACACAATGCCGATGAGATTGCGCGTTTAGGCGTGAAGGTAGGCGACAGCGTTATTATTCGCCGTGCAGGTGATGTTATTCCGCAAATTGTGGCTGTTGTACTAGATCGTCGCCCTGAAACGGCTAGAGACATTGTTTTCCCTGATGCTTGCCCTGTATGTAGCTCTACGGTTGAGCGTGTCGAGGGGGAAGCTGTAGCGCGTTGTACTGGCGGTCTAGTGTGTCAGGCACAGCGTAAAGAAGCGCTTAAGCACTTTGTGTCGAGAAAGGCGTTGGATGTCGATGGCCTTGGCGTAAAAGTGATAGAGCAGCTTGTGGACCGTGAAATGGTAGAAACGCCCGCTGACTTGTTCAAGCTTAGCGCGGGCGTAATTACAGTTCTTGATCGTATGGGGCCTAAATCGGCGCAAAATGTAGTTAGTGCACTTAATAAAGCCAAAGACACAACATTGGCACGTTTCCTTTATTCGTTAGGTATTCGTGAAGTGGGTGAAGCAACTGCGATGAACTTGGCGCAACACTTCAAGACGTTGGAGTTGGTTCAAGCAGCAACCCATGAACAGTTAGTTGAAGTGTCAGATATTGGTGACATCGTCGCTAGCCACATCACAAGCTTCTTTTCGCAAGAGAAAAACAGAGCTGTAGTCGAGCAGTTGCTAGAGCTTGGTGTTAACTGGCCTGCAATCGAAGCTGTTGCGGATGACCAAGAGCTACCGTTAGAAGGTAAAGTGGTTGTGTTGACGGGTTCATTGTCGCAATTAGGTCGTAGTGAAGCGAAAGCCGCTTTGCAGGCTTTAGGTGCAAAAGTAACCGGTAGCGTGTCTAAGAAAACGGATATCTTATTCGCGGGTGAAGCCGCTGGTTCTAAACTGACTAAAGCACAAGATTTAGGTATCGAAATAAGAACAGAAGAAGATCTAATTGCACTTATTTCGTAAGTAAACCAAGGTAAAAAAAGCTCAAAAGCACTCCTTTAAAGGGAGTGCTTTTTTTGTGTCTGCTGCAAATTAGATGCCTTTTTAATTGTTGAGAATTTTGTACCTATACGAACTCTCAAAAAGGGACAGTGATGCCGCTCAACATTAATGAAATACCATTCTAGTTGTATCATAATTGCGAGTCATATCTATTTTTACAAAGTGATAATTACCTCAAGTTGTTGAATTTATTGGTATTGATTTTGTTTTGGTGAGGATTTTTCTATTTATCGATCTGGATCACTAAGTACCTATTAAATTTGCACCAACTCATATTTTTTTAGATGAAAATTAAGTTCTCATTGATCTTTTTGAGGGCGAAGTTAGTCTTAATGCCATGGATGCACATGATGTGTATAACCAGAAAGGAAATAGAGAATTCAGAGTTTAGGGTTCTCAAACAAGAAAAGGTATTTCTCTCTACGGCGGCCAACTTTAGGCGGGGAATATTCAAACAGCTATATCCATTTTTAGGAGTTTTATTCCATGGAAAACAAATTTTTTAAACGTACTCTACTAGGTGCAACGGTTGCACTTTTATCGACAGGCGTAATGGCGAAAGAAGTTGGTATCAACTCTGATTTCAACGTTGACGTATACGGTGTTGCAGCTATCTCTCTAGTTAACTACAACACAACAGATCAAGATGATGCGAGCAGTGGCTACGCTGTAGAGAATGAATCTCGTATCGGCTTCCGTGCTCATAAAGATATGTTTGATGACGTATTAATTACAATGCAGATTGAATCTGGCTACGTAGATAGCACAGACTGGGGTCATGGCGGCGTTTCAGGTGGTGTGCTTGGTTTCCGTGATACTTTCGTTGGCGCTTCTGGCTCTTGGGGTAATCTACGTGTGGGTCGTGTTCTTACGCCATTATACGAAATCGTCGATTGGCCATTCTCTAACCCTGGTCTAGGTTCTGTATTCGATTGGGGCGGTATCAACGGTCATTACGATCGTCAATCTAACCAAGTTCGTTACGATTCGCCAAAATTCGGTGGTTTCTCTTTTGCAGCTTCTGTTGGTCGTGATGATAACGACAATGGTGGTGGCGCGGCGACTCGTGATTCAGAATTCTTTGGCGCGAGCGCTAAGTACAGCTTTGAAAAAGTAACATTTATGGGTGGTGTTGAGTCTGGTACTCGTGTTGTTGGAGATACAGCAAAGTCTTGTGTATTTGACCCTGATGCACCAGGTACACCTGATTGTACAGCTGCAGTAGATGGTTATAAAGACGATACATTCGCTTATATTGTAGGCTTTGAAGCAAGCCTACCAGCAGGCTTTGGTATTGCAGCAGCATACAAAGGCGAAGAAATTGATAACGGTTCTCGCAAATATACTCAAGACTCATACTCTATTATTGGCCAATACTGGAATGGTCCATGGGGCTTTAAACTAGGCTACGCAGCGAATGATGATGCAGAGTTATCTGGAACAACTGCTTCAAATTCTTCTCTAAAAGCGAGCGCAACAGATAAGAGTGATACTATCTCTGGTCAACTTATGTACGTGGATAATGGCTTTGTACCTTATCTACGTGTAGCAAGCCGTAGCTTTACTGACAATGACCGCGGTGAGGTTTCATCAGATATCGTAACTCGCATTGGTCTTGAGTACGGTTTCTAAGTTAAAGTTATCTGCTTAAAACAGTTAAATTAAAATCAAAACGCTGGTAAATCTTTTTGCCAGCGTTTTTCCATAGTGAACATAAGGAATTAGTCATAATGAATAAAGTTAGTGTCGTTGTATTATCATTATTTTTGGGAGCTTGTAGTTCACTCGATTCACAAAGTAATTTTGCAGACTCAGTTGCTGATGTGCAGCCCAAAGGTGGTTACATTAAAGTAACCGGTCAATCTTACGTAGCAGAAAATAGAGCAAATGTAGGCGCAGACATTCTCAAGTCGTCGCTTTACTTTACATACAATAAAGAAGTAACACCAAATACTGCCCCAGAATCTTCAATTACTATGGACGTGAGTTACTTCCAAAGTTACAAAGAGTACGAAACGGTTAGTTTTTTTGGTAAAACGATAGAATTAGAAGATAGACAAGTACCAAGAGAAAGCTGCAGCGAGCACTGTACTAAGACTCAATATATTAAGTTTCCATTAAGTGACGCTGATATTCAGCAAGCAAGACAAAAGAATTTAGAATTTACGCTTGAAGGCCAAAACTCAGTCATGAGCACGACTTTTATCGTACCAAAGGCGTATATCGACACAATTTATAACGGTGCAAATAATCATACAGCTATCGCGGTTGCTCCAGTCGCGGCTGTTCCAGTAGCAGCAGTAGTTGCTGAAGAGCCAAAAGCATCACAAGCACAAGAGATGGTGAATTACTGGTATGGTGAAGCAACCAAAGAAGAGCAATCTGCAGTAACAGATTGGGCATTCAAGAACCGTAAGAACGCTAACCCAGCATTACTAGAAGGCTCAAAAGAGATCGAAATGGTTTCATACTGGTTCAATAAGCTAGACAGTGAAGAAAAATCTCAAACTATGATTTGGCTGTTAGAGCAAGAGTAGGCTTCTAACGTAAGTCTCTAGCTATGTTTTTCAACCGCAGTATTGTATAACAGCAGTACTGCGGTTTTTCATTTTAGGCTTACAGGTAAGATTGTGAATATTGGTGAAGTAGCGAAACGTGTTGGTACAACAGCGAAATCCATTCGTTTTTACGAAAGTAAAGGCATGATGAGCCCACCGCACCGATCAGAAAATGGTTACAGGCAATATGGCGAGATTCATATCGAACAGTTAGAGTTCGTTTTGAGAGCTAAAATGGTTGGTTTCACTCTCGATGAGTGTAAGTCACTGGTTGAGTTGGCAATGAATCCCAACAGACAAAGCTACGAAGTAAAGAAGAAGGCTACTCAGAAGTTAGATGAAATAGAGTTGAAGCTTGCGGAGTTAAACAAGATGAAGGTGCAGCTACAATCTTGGGTACATGACTGCCCTGGAGATACTTCAACGGAATGTCCTATCTTGAATAATCTATCTGGCCGCAGTTAGGTTATTCCAGTTCTAAATAATCGTCAGGCAGCAATTTCATTACTAGCCTGACTTTAATCACCTATCACAGCACCTATCACAGCACCTTTCCGCCGTAATGTTTACAGATCAACAGTGGTACATGAGTGACTGCGTTACCATCTGAACACTTAACGATAGGCCCCATGTTTCCGTTACCAGGAGACTGACTGCTCGCTAGAGCGCTTCCAAATGACAAGCTGAAAATAGCCGTTAGAATTATTAAAAAATGTCTCATACAAACTCCATTAGGTTTATCTCTAATTGAGATAATTGAAAGTATGGACAAGGAAAAGAAAATTTCAAAAATTGGACGGACTTAACATTTTTAATAATTATAAATAAGCGAGAGTAAGGTTAACTATTCATATATATATTGGGTAAGAAATCTGGCTTTCTTATACCTTTTTAGCTC